>JBOHRM010000679.1:0-6368 GCA_050732715.1 Longimicrobiales bacterium | reverse complement strand
GTGTACACGAGCTGGAACGCGCAGTGGATCACGGCGCTCGCGAACGCCGGCCGCCGGCTCGGCCGCGGCGACTGGTGTGAGCGCGCCCGCGCCTCGCTCGCGACACTGCTCGATACCATGGCGGCGCCTGAAGGCCTGCTGTTCCACTACCGGGTGCCGGACGGCTCACCCGAGCTGCCGCTGCTGCTCGCCGACCCGCTTTACGCGGGCGTGGCGTGTCTCGCGGCCGCGAAGTCGGCGCCGGGCGGAGGCGACGCCGGTGGTTGGGCCGAGCGCGGGATTGAGCTCGCGGCCACGATCGAGCGCGCATTCTGGGCCGAGGACGGCGGGTTCCACGACCGCATCCCGAGTGACCACGACCTCGGCGCGCTCCGCTACAGCGACCGGCCGTTCGAGCTGAACGCGGACGCCGCGCGGTTCCTGCTCGACCTCGGCCGCGCGACCGGCGTCCGAAAGTACCGCGCGCTCGCCGAGCGCACGCTCGCGCTGCTCTCGCCGAAGGCCGGCCGCTACGGCGTCGACGGCGCCGCGTTCGCCCTCGCCGTCGAGCAGTTCTTCCGGTTCTAGTGATCCGTGGCCGAGATTCCTTGGCATTCGAGCCACGGGGCATCCCGCATGGCTGCGTTGCGCCTCCTCGAAATAGCGCTGCTATGCCTTCGTCATCGCGCCTTGCCCTGCGGGCGCCCCGTCGCTCTCGATGCTCAAGTCACGTCGGCCACGGACCACTAGGAACCTAGGATCGCCACATGCTCGACGCGGCCGGCCGACAGCTGCGCGACCGCCTGCTCGATCGGTTCAATGCACGGATCCACGAACCGTTCGACGACGACGCGTTCAATGACCTCGCGCTCGCGTTTTTCCGCTACCAATTTGAGCGCAATCAAGCGTTCGCGGCGTTCTGTGGCCGGCGCGCCTCGACGCCCGATACCGTCGACCACTGGACCCGGATCCCCGCCGTCCCCACCGCCGCGTTCCGAGAGGTCGCGCTCGTCACCGGAGACCCCGCCGACGCCGAAGCCGTTTTCCGGACCAGCGGCACGACCGCCCCGGCTGCCCGCGGCGGCGAATTCTCGGAAGTGGAGCGCGCGGGAGCGAGTCGCCGGGGCGCGCACTACATCCTCGATCTCTCGATCTACCACGCTGCCGTACTCGCACACTTTCGCGCGCGCGTGCTGCCCGATGCTGCGGTGCCGAGGATGCTCGCGCTCATGCCGTCGTCGGCGGACATGCCCGATTCCTCGCTCGCTCATATGGTCCAGCTCGTGGTCGACCGCCTGGGTGCGCCCGGAAGCCGTCACTTCGCCACGACGGTCGATGGACTCGATACGGCGTCGCTCGCCGCGGCGCTCGATGCCGCGTGCGACGACGGCTCGCCCGTTTGCCTGCTCGGCACGTCGTTCGCCTTCGTGCACTGGCTCGACCACGTGCACAGGTCCGGCGAACGGTTCCGCCTGCCCGACGGCTCTCGGCTGATGGATACCGGCGGCTACAAGGGGCGGTCGCGCGAGGTGCCCGCGGACGAGCTGCGCAGCCTACTTTACGAACGGCTTGGCGTCGATCCCGACCTCTGCGTCAACGAGTACGGCATGACCGAGCTGTGCTCCCAGTATTATGACACGTCGCTCGAGGAGCGGCTCGCGGGTGGCGCGCCGGCACGTCCGCGCCGCAAGATCGGGCCGCCCTGGGCCCGCGCGCGAATCGTCGATCCCGACAGGCTCGAGCCGGTCGACGCGGGCATGGCCGGCCTGGTTCAGCATTTCGACCTGGCGAACCTCGGCTCGGTCATCGCCGTGCAGACGGAGGACCTCGGCCGCGCACTCGAGGACGGGTTCACGCTGCTGGGTCGCGCGGCCGGCGCACCGTCGCGGGGCTGCTCGATCGCGATGGATGATCTGCTCGCCGCGACCAAAAACCAAACGGTTTAGGACACCTGGATCCCTGATAGTGGACCACTAGGCATGCTCGTCGAGGCGTACCACCTGCCCGATCTCGAAGTCGAGGCCGTTGAGGGGTGGACCACGCGGGAGAGCCGTGACGGCACGGTCACGCTGCGCTTTCCGGTGCTCGGGGCGGGCGCCGTCACGCGCATCTGCGACCGCCTCGCGGCGTCGCGCGCGGCATACCTCGCCGAGCTGCCGGTCCGCACCATCGTCGACCGCATCGACGCCGCCGCCGCGCGTCTCGGCGACGCGACGGATCCGCTGCGCCGCCTCGCGGACACTGCGCTGCCCGTGGTGACCGGCTACTCCGTGCCGATGATCGAGCACGTCCTCGAGCGCAGCATCTCCGACTGGCGCGCGCCCGCGCTCGTAGCGCTGCTGCACGCGGAGCTGCCACACGCCGAAGCGCTGGACCGATTCGTGGCGCGGCCCGGCTCACCGGCGTTGACGCGGGGCTCGGGGCCACGTCTCGCGTATCACGTGTTCTCCGGCAACGTGCCCGGTGTCGCCGTGACGTCGATCGTGCGGTCTTTGCTCGTCAAGGCGGCGACGCTCGGCAAGACCGCGGCCGGAGAGCCGCTTCTGCCGGTCCTGTTCGCGCGCGCTCTGGCAGAAATCGATGCGCGCCTCGGCGCGTGCCTCGCAGTCGGCTACTGGCCCGGCGGCGATGTGATCGAGGATGAGGCGCTGCGCGCTGCCGATACCGTCATCGCATACGGCGGCCGGCGGGCGATCGATTCGCTGCGCTCGCGTGTGCCCGCCGAGACGCGGCTGGTCGAGCACGGCCCGCGCATCTCGTTCGGCCTCATCGGCCGCGACGTGCTCGCCGACGAAGAAAGCGCGGCCGCGACCGCCCGCGCCGTCGCGCGCGCGACCGCGACGTTCGACCAGCAGGGGTGCGTTTCACCCCACTTCGCGTACGTCGAGATCGGCGCTCCTGTCTCGCCCGCCGATCTAGCCCGCCGAATCGCCGCCGAGCTCGAACGGCTGGAACACACGCTCCCGCGTGCCGCCCTCGAACCGGCCGAAGCGGCCGCGATACACGACGCCCGCACGACCGCCGAGTTCCGGGGCATCGCAGGCGAGGCCGTCGAGGTGTTCGCGGCGCGAAAGGGCACCGGCTACACCGTCATCGTCGAACCACGGCTCGAGTTCCAGCCTTCGTGCCTGAACCGCGTCCTGTACATCAAACCGATCGAGAACCTCGATGCCATCCCAGACCTTGTCGCACCTCACCGCGATTTTCTCCAGACTGTAGCGATCGCCGGCGCAGCCGACCGGCTCGAGCCGCTCGCCGCTCGCCTCGCACAGGCCGGCGCCGCCCGCATCACTTCGTTCGAGGCGATGCCCTGGCCGCCGCCCGAATGGCACCACGACGGCCGCGGCCCCCTCAACGAGCTGCTGCGCTGGGTCGACCTCGAGCTCTGAACGGGTTCCGAGTTCCGAGTTCCGGGTTTCGAGTTCCGGGTTCCGGGTTGCGAGTTCCGGGTTGCGGATTGCGGGTTGCGAGTGCGGGCTGCGAGTTGCGGGTGGGTGACCCGCGCCTCCGGCCTGGCGTGCGACTGCGTCGCAACTCATAAGACACTAATTTCCAATGACTTGGAGATGGCTGTCCTCCGGGGAGGTCAGTTGCGGGAATGGGCTTTGCCTCTCTGAACCGGGCATGCCGGCGGCATTCGCCGGTCCGCCTGACCGGGAGGGGATGTGCAGGCGTTGGGTTACCTGAGGCGCTTGGCAAGGTCGATGTTCGCGGTGCGCGGCTCGCGACGGTCCGGGGCCTCGTTCGCGCCCGCGCCGGCCGCGCTGACCGTGCTGGCGGCGGCAGCTTTCTATATGCCGGGCACGCGGCCGGTCGAGGATTCGACGGATGATGGCCACCTGGAGATCGGCGAGCTCCGCGAGCGTGTCGTGCAGGTGAGCGAGACGTTCGGGGCGGTCGAGGCGCACTACGAGCGAGAGATCGGCCCGATCGAGCGCGTGCTGCGCAGCTATCGTGACGACGAGGTTCTGACGCGGCGGATCGCGCTCTCGCTGGCGCGTGAGGCGAAGCAGGTCGCTCTCGAGCCGCGGCTCTTGCTCGCGGTATTGTTGGTCGAGAACCCGTGGCTGAACCCGGACACGGTCAGCGCCGCGGGGGCGAAGGGTTTGATGCAGGTGATGCCGGTGCACGAAGGCAAGTGGAGCGACTGCGCGCCGACCATCGAGAGCGTCGAAGACGACATCTGCTACGGCGCACGCATCTTCGCGCATTATCTGGAGGCGGAGTCCGGCAATATCGATCGCGCGTTGCTGCGTTACAACGGCTGTGTTCACGGCACGAACACGCCGGACTGCCATCTGTATCCGACCCGGGTGTATGCGCGTGCAGGCCGCGCGAGCGTGCTCGCGTGGGCGCGCAGCGATGACGGGGAGGACATGTGATTCGTCGTCGTAGGATCGGCTGTTGGGTGTGGCACACGATGAACGGATTCGAAACGCAGAGGTTGCCGAGGACGAACGAGGGCCGCCGAGTGTCGCACCCGCTGGTCGCGTCGTCGTCGTAGTCAGCTACGGCGGGCCTATTATCCACTCGCTCCGCGTGCTCTCTTTCCTCGGCGTCCTCCGCGAGTGGTCTTATTGGACGGGGCGCGGCTGCGTTTCGCGGTGCTGCTCCGTTTGCGCGGCTGCGGCTTGGCTCGACTTCGCTTCATTCGGCTCTTGATCACCTGGACGAGGTCGATGACTTCGGCTTCGTCCTCCTGCTCGGCCGTCTCCGGCGCGGTGACCACGTCCCTTCCCTTTTTCTGCTTGGCGAGGGCCAGCTTGCGCAGCTCGGCGGCATGCTCATCCTCGAGCTCGCGCGTGTCGAGCCGATTCTTCGAGCGCGCGCGGATGGCCTTTTGGAACCGCGTGACGTCCGCCTTGTTCACGCGCGGCTTGGCGGGCAAACCGATGTTGGACTCGGTGCGCAGCTCGTCCTCGAAGCGGAGCGTTTCGGCGCGTAGGATCCCGTTCTCGGCCAGGATCGCGACGAGGTACTCCTTGCCGCGCATCACGAACGTCGCGATGCCGGCGCGGCCGGCGCGGTCCATGGTCTCGGCGAGCAGGCGGTACGCTTTGGTCGAGCCGCCGCCGGGCGTCAAGTAGTAGGCGTTCGCGAAGAAGCGCGGATCGATGGCGTCGCGGTCGACGAAGCGGCGCAGGTCGATGTCACGGGACTTGTCCGGTTCGAGCGCCTCGAGCTCCTTGTCGGTGACGACGATGTAACGGCCGTCGAGCTCGAAGCCGCGGACGATGTCGTCGTCATCGAGCTCGCGGTTGTCGCGCGAGCAGAAGTAGCGGCGGGCGAGCGGCGTGCCATCGGCATCGAGCATGCGCAGCGGGACGTGCTCGGACCGCGTGGCGGGGAACAGGTCGACCGGCACGCTGACCAGCCCGAACGTGATCGTTCCCGACCAGAAGGCGCGGGGGCCACCGCCTTGCCTCTTTCCCCGAGTGGAGGGAAGATCAGGGCGAGGGGTGCGCCTCGATCCGGCGTCGCGTTTCTTAGGCAGCGGCCTTTCTCCGTTCGGTCTGTTTCAGGCTCGCCTCGAGCTCGGCCGCGAGCGATTTGCGCGAGGGCGCCCGCCGCTTCCCACGTTTCTCCGGCGCCTTGCGGCCTTTCGCCTTGGCGTGCACCAGCTCGAGCACGCGATCGCGGAACTCGTCGCGATACGCGCTCGGGTCGAAATCGTCCTCGAGCGCATCCACGAGCTGCCTCGCCATGCGCAGCTCGCGCTGATCGAGCGCTCGCCCGCCTGGCGCGTCGACCTCGCTCGACGGCACGACCGCGCCCGAGGCACGTAACGTGATCAGCATCAGGTGATCGCTGCCGTCTCGGCCGTTGCCGCCGCCGGCACACAGTGCGCCCGCGTACCTCCGTTTGCGCATGACCCAGCGCGCCACGCCGATTCGCTGCTGGTCTCCGAGCACGCGCGCGAGCGCGAAGTATGCACCGGTCCGGCCGTCGGGGCCGAGATAGAACGGCCGGTCATACCAGATGTGATCGATCTGCGCAGCGGGCACGAAGCGCATGATCTCGATGTCACGCGAAGCGTCCGGCTCGATCGACTCGATCTCGCCTTCACCCACGAGCACGAACTCGCCGCGCTTGACCTCGACGCCGCGCCGCACGTCCTCTGTCGGTATCACCTTGCCCGTCAACGGATTGACCATGTGCTGGCGGACCGGCTCGAGATCCTTCTCGTGCAGCAGCCGGAAATGAACGGCTTGGTCCTGCACAGCCGAGTACAGCTTGACGGGCACGGAGACTTCGCCGAAACGGATCAGCGCCTTCCAGATCGCACGGGCCATCATCACCGAACCCGCGCAACTTCCCTGCCAGATTCGGGTTCCGGGTTCCGGGTTCCGGGTTCCGAGTTCCAGAGTCCCGAGTTCCAGAGTTTCGAG
>JBOHRM010000678.1:0-8791 GCA_050732715.1 Longimicrobiales bacterium | reverse complement strand
GTCCTACCATTCCAACAACACCGGCCGCCTCCCGTGAACTCGAGCGGCATGCTCAGACCGAACGTCGCGGCCCGCACACCGGGTGTCGCGGCCAGGGAAGCGCGCACCGCCTCCATCCGGCGGACGTACTCCTCTGCGCTCTCGATACCTGTCAGGTTCAGCGGCAGCGTCCAGATGCTGTCGGTACGGAATCCGAGATCCTGATCGTGGAGCAGCGCGAAGCTGCGCAAGAGCGAACCCGCTTGCGTGACCAGCACCAGCGACAAGGCCACCTCGGCCAGCACGAGACCCGCCTGCACGCGGTTTGCATTGCGCGCGTCCGTGCTCCCTCTGCCGCGGCTGTGCAGCGCGCCGGCCACCTCCCGGCCGGCCAGCCGCAATGCGGGGAACAGACCGAAGAGGATCGCGGTCGCCGCCGCGATGCCGAGCGCAAACGCGAGAATGCGCGGGTCGATCGTGATCGCCTCCGAGCGCGGCAGCGCTTCGGGGTTCAGTACGAGAAAGCCACGCAGCCCCAGAACCGCCAGCAGCACACCCAGCGCGGCACCGCCGGCGGCGACCAGCAGACTCTCGCAGAGCAGTTGACCCACAATGGTTCGCGTATGCGCGCCCAGCGCGCGACGGATCGCCATCTCGCGGATACGGGCCAGCCCGCGTGCCATGAAGAGGAGCGACACGTTCGTGCACGCCACCAGCAACAGTAGCGTGACCGCACCTAGGAGCAGCCCGAGCCCGAGCCGAACCCCACCCGTCGTCGCGTCCTGCAGCGTGATGAGTGGCAGCGCGCTCACACTGCCATCACGGGCGACGTATTGCTCGGGATACTCGCGCGCGCGGCGTTCGGCGAGGTCGTCCGCTTCCGCTGCCGCCGCCGCCAGCGGCATCCCCTCCCGCAGCCGCCCCGCCACGGCGAGCATCCAGGCCCCTTGCCTCGAGTACCACTCAGCCGTCCGATCAATGGCGCGCCACACATCGACGGGCTGGCTGCCCACGAGCGCAACCGGCGGCACGAACGAAGCGTCCAGCACGCCGATCACGGTCGAGGGCATACCGTCGATCACAATGTCGCGGCCGATGACCGCCGGATCGCCGCCGAACACACGCTGCCACGTGCCGTGTGACAGGACGACGCCCTTGTCCGTCCTGAAATCGTCCTCCACGAGCAGGCGACCCAGAGAAGGCCGCGCGTTGAACATCGCGAAGAAACCGCGGGAAATCCGCGCTTGGCGGAAACGCTGCGGCCGGCCCCCACCCGTCAAATTCGCGTCGCCCATGGTCACGGCAGCCCACTCCTCCACCGAGCGGAGCTGCTGCAGATCCTCGAAAACCGGCCCCGAGTGCGAACCATTCTCCACGTAGAACAACCGGCCCGCCATCGGATAGGGAAGCGGTCGGAGCAGCACGTGATCGACCAGCGTGAAAATCGTCGTCACGCTGCCAACGCCGAGCCCCAGCAGGAGCACCACGCTCCACGTGAACGCCGGACTCTTGCCCAGGCTCCGCGCGCCATATGCCACCATACGCCCGAACCCGCCCATTGCTCTCCTCCTCGCGCGGTTCACTCGAACCCTCAACACCACACTGCGAAGCGCCTCCCACCACTCCAGCGCGAGCGCCACCCACAGCCAGCCGAACGTGCGCAGCAACAGGACCGCTTGACCACGCGCTCCTCGCCCCTCCGACCATAGCGCCGCGAACGTTTCCGCAATCTCACCTTCGTCCTCCGACCGCACACGGCCCGGCATCAATCGCAGCAGCGTCCGGTATGTCCGAGCCACCGCCGAGTCGGGCGGGTTCACCGGCCACCCCGCGATTCGACCGCCAGCGCGGGCCGCACCTGAGCGAGCAAGCGATCGAGCCGCTCCACCTCCGACTTCAGGATCGATCGGCCTCGCGAGGTCAGCCCGTACGTGCGGCGCCGCGCTTCATCTTCGCGCCCAGTTCCGACCTCCTCGATCCACCCGTCTCGCCGGATCCGCCGCAGCACGCGATACAGGTTCGCGGGATCCAGCAGCAGCTTCCCCCTGGACCGCTCTTCCACGGCCTTGATGATGCCGTAGCCGTGCTGCCGCCCTTCGGCGAGCACCGCCAGGATCATGAGGTCGCGCGGCGCGAGAGGTTCATGCTCGGCCATTTCGGTCGCCTCCGTACGTCATATGACTGTCTGTCGCATGACAGATATCAGGCCCGCACCATCGTGTCAAGCGAGTGCCATTACTGCCTGCGCGCGCGACCGCGAAGGCGGGCGTACCCCGTTTGGAAAGCCGTGTCAAGAACGGGATGATGCGGTCGACCAGGAGGAGCACAAGAAAGCCTAGGAGGCGCGCGTTGCCTAATCGACCTCGGTGGAGCGGCAACGTTCTCCTTTGCGAGACCGCGCCGAAGCCCGGCTCCGCGGCTCAACTGCCCACGCGTCGCTCGTGCAGCCCGCCGATGGTCGATCGGGGCGGATTATCGCGCCGAAGCGTCCGCGGGTTCCCCGAGCAAGGATGCGATGGTCGATTCGGTACGACTATCACCCCGAAGCGTCCAAGCGCACGACGCGGCGCAATCAATGGTCGATTCGGCTTGCGATTCGGGTTCGCAGGTTGCCGTCCATCATCGAGGCTCGCCGCTGTGCCATTGCGGCGCGATGTCGTGGGCGACGTCGAGGTGCGACAAGATGCGTGCGACGACGAAGTCGACCAGCTCCTCGATCCGGGTCGGGCGGTGGTAGAAGCCGGGCGAGGCCGGTAGGATCACGGCTCCGGCGCGGGAGAGTCGCAACATGTTCTCGAGCTGGATGGTCGAGTACGGCGTCTCGCGCGGCACGAGGACGAGTTTCCTACGCTCCTTGAGCACCACGTCGGCGGCGCGCTCGATCAGCGAGCGCGTGGTTCCCTGGGCGATGCTCGCGAGCGTGCCCATCGAGCATGGGCAGATGACCATCCCCCGTGAGGGTGTAGATCCGGAGGCGGGCGTGGCTCCGCGGTCGCTGTCGTCGTAGGCGACGACGTCGTCGCCGGCGCCCGTGGCGTTACGCAAAGCGGTCTCGTCCTCGATTCCGGCCTCCTCTGCGAGCAGCCGCCAGCCGGTGGTCGAAACGATGAGGCGTACGGGGACGCGCGCGGCAGAGAGGCTATTCAGCAGCCGGACGGCGTACGGTGCGCCTGACGCGCCCGTGATGGCGAGGACCACGGGCGGGCTGCTGTTGGAGCGGCCGCTCATGGCCCGGCGCCGGTGACCGTTGCGCCGCTGGTCGCCAGCAATCGATCCAGCAGAGTGAAGGCGAAGAAGCTCGCGGAGACGGCGACGTTGGTGCGGAAGAATGCGCGGTCGATGCGGCCGATGTCGATGTTGTCGCCATCGCGGCGCACGACCCGGTGCTCGTAAACGAGGAGCAGCGCCATGACGAAGGTGCCCGCGACGTAGAGTAGACCGACGTCGAAGAGATCGAGCACGGCGATGGAGAGAAACGCCGCGACGGCGGCGAAGTGCGAGGCGCGCGCGAGCGCCAGCGCCTTCCCTGCCCCGTAGCGGGCGGCGATCGAGTGCAGCCCGGTCCGGCGGTCGAAATCGATGTCTTGGAGCGCGTAGATGATGTCGAACCCCGAGACCCAGAGCATCACACCGACCGAGAGCACGATCGGTGCATACCACGGCGCCGGCCATTCGCCCGCGATCGCGAGGTAGGCGCCGACCGGCGCGATGGCGAGTGCGAGCCCGAGCGCCTGGTGAGACCAGCGTGTGAAGCGTTTCGTGTAGGAGTAGAAGAACACCCATGCCAGCGCGACGGGTGCGAGCACGCCGCACAGCGGGTTCAGCCGCCACGCCGCGAGCACGAACACAATTGCCGCGGCAATGACGGCCGCCCACGCTTGCGCGAGAGACAATCGGCCGGCCGGCAGCTCACGCAGGCGAGTGCGCGGGTTGAGCGCGTCGTGCGCCCTGTCCGCGATGCGGTTGAAGCCCATCGCCGCGAAGCGCGCCGCCGTGAACGCGACGAGCGTCCAGAACAGCGCCGCCCAGGTCACGCCATCGAGATAGCGGTATGACGCCAGCACCACACCCACGCCGGCGAACGGCAGCGCGAACAGCGTGTGCGGCAGCTTCACGAAACTCGCATAACGCGCCGCCAGCGAACCGCCCGCGAACGTCTGGCCCTCGCGTGCGCTCGTGCCGTCCTCGAGCGTCGGCCGTGAGCTCAACGGTCAGGGCTCACGGTTGAAGTCGCTCCGGCTGCCCGTCGCCGCGCGCTGCGCATCGCTACACCCAACTCAGTTCTCCATGCGCTCGCCGCGGCACCATCGATAGATGAAACGTATAGGCTGGTAAGGAGTGCTCGCGCCAAGGCGCCAAGCTCGCCACGAGTCCGCCACGCCTTTGCGACCCCTTCGCGCGCTTTGCGCCTTTGCGAGAGAGTTCCTACCACGCGCCGTGCCGTCAGCCATCGGGTTTCTGGTCAGAGCTCGCAACCGGGGAATCCGGAACGGGAAACCGGCAACCGGGAACCGCTCTCACAAGCCCAGCCTCTCCCACACGGCATCGATCTTCGTTTTGACCGCTTCATCCATCCGGATCATCTCCGGCCACTCTCGCGTGAAGCCCTCCTCGGGGAGCTTGCGCGTGCCGTCAATGCCCATCTTCGAGCCGTACGCGGGTCCACGCGCGGCGTGGTCGAGGTCGTCGGCGGGCCCGAACGTGAAGTGCACGTCACGCTCGGGGTCGATGTTGTTGAGCGCGTACCACCAGACGTCCTGTGGGTTCTTCACGTCGATGTCGGCGTCGACGACGACGATGACTTTTGCCAGGCTCATGAGGCCCTGACCCCAGAGTCCGTTCAGCACCTTGCGCGCGTGCCCCGGATACTCCTTGCGGATGCTGACGAACACGAGGTTATGGAAGATGCCCTCCGCCGGCATGTGGTAGTCGACGATCTCGGGCAACGTCAGGCGCAGCAGGGGCAGAAAGATGCGCTCGGTCGCGCCGCCCATGTAGAAGTCCTCCATCGGCGGACGGCCGACGAGGGTCGACGGATAGATCGCGTGCTTGCGGCGCGTGATTCGCTCGACGTGGAAGACGGGAAACGAGTCGGCCGGCGTGTAGAAGCCCGTGTGGTCTCCGAACGGCCCCTCGAGCTCGAGCGGCGCCTGTGGGTCGACATAGCCCTCGAGCACGATCTCGGCCTCGGCGGGCACGCGCAGGTCGGCCGTCGTCGCCTCCACCACGGCGAGCGGCGTCCGCCGCAGGAACCCGCTGAACAGGTACTCGTCGATCCCGGGCGGCAGCGGCGCGGTCGGCGTGTACATCGTGGTCGCATCCGCGCCCAGCGCGACGGCGACGGGCATGCGTGACTCGCCTCGCTCGCGGTAGCGGCGGAAATGCGCGGCGCCGCCCTTGTGACGCTGCCAGTGCATGAAGGTGCGGCGCGGCCCGATCACCTGCATGCGGTACGTGCCGAGGTTCTGCACACCCGTCTCGGGGTCGCGCGTGATCACCATCGGCATCGTAATGAACGGACCGGCGTCGAGCGGCCACGAGGTCATGATAGGCAAGCGGCCGAGATCGACATCGTCGCCCTCGATGATCACCTCCTGGCACGGCGCCTTTCCGCGGTGCGGGCGTGGCGGGACCCTTGCCAGTTCGGCGAACTTCGGCAGCATCTGTACTTTGGCCCACAGCCCGCGTGGCACGTCGGGCTGAAGCAGCTCGGCGATGCGCTCCGCGTGCTCGGAGACGTCGCTGACACCGAGCGCCAGCGCCATCCGCTTCCATGAGCCGAACGTATTGATCGCGACGGGGATGTCGCTCTCCGTACCGTCATCGAGGATCGGCCGCTCGAACAGCAGCGCCTTACCGCCGTCCGGCTGCTTCATCACGCGATCGGCCACCTCAGCGATCTCGAGATGGACGCGAAGCGGCTCGCCGATGCGCACGAGCTCGCCGTGTCGCTCGAGGTCATCCAGGAACGCGCGCAGGTTATCCGTCGTCATGCGGGCCAATCTACGCGGACTCGACTACGGGCGCACGAGGCTGGGGCCAACAGAGACGCGCGTCATAGAACGGGAATCAATCGCCGAGGGCCCCAGAGATCGGGGAGAGGACGCCGAGTCCCGGATGGATCGCGGTCGCTCTGTGCCCTCCGCCCCCTCGGCGTCCTCTTTGATTGAATTCTGTTTCGTGAGCGTGCCCGCGGATGTGCACGGCGAACGTACTCGTGACCGTGCGCGAACGTTAGGCGGGCTGGGGTTCGTTGACGCGGTCCTTTGCCTCGCGCGCGGCGGTGAGCACCCGCTCCGCGCGGCGAATCGCCTCATACAGCGGCGCCTCATCGGCGCGGCTCGCCTCGGCGAAGATCTCGCCGAGCGTGTCACAGATCCGCTGCACCCGCTCCGCCACTTCGCTCGGCGTCCAACGCAGCACCTCGAGCGCGCCGTGCGCGATCGCGCCTCCGGCGTTGATCACGAAATCGGGCGCGTACAGAATCCCACGCTGGTGGAGGAGGTCCGCATCGGCGTCGCGCTCGAGCTGGTTGTTCGCCGAGCCCGCAACGATCCTACACCCGAGTCTCGGAATGCTTCGCTCGTTGAGCACGCCGCCGATCGCGCACGGCGCGAAGATGTCGCATTCCGTCTCGTACGCCGCTTCCGGCGTGACGACGCGGGCGTTGAGCGCGTCCGCCAAACCCTGCGCGCGTGCCGGTATTGCATCGGTGAGGATGAGGTCGGCGCCTTCATCGCGCAGCTGCCGTGCGAGCGGCCGGCCGACGCCGCCGAGTCCCTGGAGAAGCACGGTCCGGTCCGCGACCGAAGCCTCACCGTATACGTGCTCGCACGCGGCGAGGAGGCCGTGGAACACGCCGAGCGCGGTCCACGGCCCCGGGTCGCCCGGGCCGCCGTGCTCGGGGGTGCGCCCGAACACGCGCCGCGTGCGCCGCCCCACGATGTCCATGTCGTCCGGCGTCGTGCCGAGGTCGACGCCCGTGCCGTAGGAGCCGCCGAGCGACTCGACCAGGTCACCGAACCGCAGCAGCAACCCCTCGCGCCCCGCGGCGTCCAGCTGCCGTGGCACGGCCATCACCGCCTTGCCGCCACCGAACGGAAAGTCGATCGCAGCCCATTTCAGCGTCATGCCTTTCGACAGCCGCAGAGCGTCTCTCAACCCATCGCGCGGCGTGGCATAGACGTTCAGTCTGCCACCGCCCATCGCCATGCCGAGCGTTCGATCGTGTATGGCGATGAACACCCACGCGTCGGTGGGCCGATCATAATGGATGGCGACGCTCTCGCCATCCCACTCGCGAATCAATTGCTCCATATCCACGCAAACACCCAGCCGACCAGCGCCTCGTCATTACGGCAGAAACAACCGGATAATGCGACCCGGGCCGCGGGCAGGTCAAGCCGGAACGGCGTACGCCTCCATCAGCACGTCGGCGACCTCGGGCCGCGAGAACTGCGTGGGCGGACGCTCACCGGCCGCGAGAAGCGCGCGCACCTTCGTGCCCGACAGGAACACGTGCTGGTCCTTGCCGTGCGGACACGTCTTCGACGAGACCATCTGCTCGCAGACTCGGCAAAAGAACGCGTGCTCGAAGTTGAGCGGCTGAATGCCGAGTGCGGCGAGGTCGATCGTTTCGAAGATGCGCTGCGCGTCGTACGTGCCGTAATAGTTGCCGACACCCGCGTGGTCGCGGCCTACGATCAGGTGTGTGCAGCCGTAGTTCCGGCGCATGATCGCGTGGAAGATCGCCTCGCGCGGGCCCGCGTACCGCATCGCCGCGGGCAGGACGGAGAGCACGACGCGGTCGGCGGGATAGTACTTCGCGAGCAGCACCTCGTAGCAGCGCATGCGTACGTCCGCGGGCACGTCATCGGATTTCGTGTCACCGACCAGCGGGTGGAGCAGCAGTCCGTCCACGATCTCGAGCGCGCACTTCTGCAAGTACTCGTGCGCGCGGTGTACGGGGTTGCGGGTCTGGAACGCGACGACGGTCTTCCACGCGCGCCGGTCGAATTCGGCCCGCGTCTCCGCCGGCGTCAGATTGTGCTCCGGGAAACCGCTGATGTCGCGCTCGTAGACGTAGTCGATCGGACCCGCCAGCAACACATCGCCCATCACGTCCAGCTTCGCGACGCCGGGGTGCGCACGATCGGTCGTGCCGTAGACGCGTTCCGCCTCGCGTTCGCGGTCCCAGCCGTATTTCTCGTGGACGCGCAGCAGTGCCGCCGGTTCGCCGTCATCGTCGACCAGCGCGACCTCGTCCCCGATCGCGAGCGCCGCGGCCTGCTCGGCACTGACCGCGAGCGTGACCGGCACGCTCCACGGCAGCCCGTTCGCCAGCTTCATCGACTCGACCACGCTCTCGTAGTCCGCGCGACCCATGAAGCCCTCGAGCGGGCTGTAGCCGCCGACGGCAATGAGATACAGGTCCGAGAGCGTATGACTCGTGACCACGACACGTGGCAGCTCCGCCGCCCGCCGCTTCGCCTCGCCGAGCGCGTCCTCGTTCACACGACGATCCACCAGTTTCCCACCATATGGCTCAATCGGCATTCTTGCTCCTAGTGATGTCAGAGTTCAAGTGAGTTCTCCGTCACGCATTAGCGTGGCGCCCCACCACGGATGAAACGGTGCGCCGGTAAGGAATCCTCTCGCAAAGGCGCCAAGCTCCCCAAGAATACGCCAAGACCGCTCGGTGGGATCTTCGCGTTCCCTTAGCGGGCTTCGCGTCTTCGCGAGAGTATACCTACCACGCGCCGTGGCATCCGCCATCGAGTTCATGGTCAATTCCATCCCCACGAACCCACCG
>JBOHRM010000677.1:0-7023 GCA_050732715.1 Longimicrobiales bacterium | reverse complement strand
GGGCTCGAATCACCGTTTCGCGAGCTGCCGGGCTACTATCTACACGGGCCCGCCGTCGCCGCGCGGCTCGAGGCGGACGGCGTCACCGACGCCGAACTGCTCGATGCGATCCGCTACCACACGCTCGGCAGCGGCCGCCTCGGTCGGCTCGGCCGCGCACTGATCGCCGCGGATTGGCTCGATCCCGGCCGGCCTCAGCTCCCCGTACAGCGGGCGGCGATGCGCGCGCGCATGCCGGAGGCGTTGGATGACGTCTTCGCCACGATCGTCGCCATGCGTGTGCGCAAATCGCTCGAGCGCGGCATACCGATCCGGCCCGAGCTGGCGGAGATGTGGAGCTCCGTGACGGAGGGAACGTCCGCCCGGGAATCGCCCACGCTGCCCCCCTTCGCCGCGGAGAGGAGGCCTCCCGACCATGGCCGCGCGCGCTGAGACCATCGGGCTCGGCGTCTTGCTCGCGTTCATCGCCGCGTTCGTGGTCTCGTTCGTCCGCGGTGTGGGGACCGGCGTCGAGGACGAGATTCCGGACGAGCCGCCCGCTCCGCGGCTGACCACGCCCGAGCCTTCCGGCATCGCTCGCGGCACGCTCGAGGTGCTCAACGCCGCCGGGACGACCGGGCTCGCGCGGCGTGCCACGCGGCAGCTCCGTGATGCCGGCTTCGACGTCGTTTACTACGGCAATGCGCCAGCGGAAACGGACGATAGCTCGGTCGTGATCGACCGCGTGGGCGCGCCCGAGATCGCGCGGGCCGCCGCGGCGAGCCTCGGCATCGCGCGCGTACGCAGCGAGCCCGACAGTGGTCTGTTCATCGATGCGACGGTGATCGTTGGCGTAGACTGGCCGCGCGCGAAGTGAAACGATGAAACGCGAAACGACAGCGGTCGACGATCCGCTCGTCATTCGTCATTCATCATTCATCATTCATCATTCATCATTCATCATTCATGATTTTCACTGCTGATCGCCCTCGTCCGCCGACCAGTGCGAGGAACGGCTTCGGCGGCCGTGTCACGTGCTGGGCCCGCAGCTGACCGCACGCCGCGGCGATGTCCCGCCCCCTGGGCTCGCGGACCGTGGCGTTCACGCCGTTCTGTTCGAGCATGTGCGCGAAGGCGTGGAGCCGGGCGGGCGAGGACGGGCGCCAGCCATTGCCCGGGATCGGATTGAACGGGATCAAGTTCACGTGTGCTCGGAACTCGTGGACAACGGCGGCGAGCTCGTGCGCGAGTGCCACGTAGTCATTGACACCGTCGATCATCACGTACTCGAACGTGATTCGCCTACCGCCCGCGGCCTCGAAGCGGCGCAGCGCATCGAGCAGCCGCGGTAGCGGATACTTCTTCTCCAGTGGGATCAGCTTCGTGCGCAGCTCATGGTTGGGCGCGTGCAGCGACACCGCGAGCCGGAACTGCTCGCGCCGAGCGGCCAGCTCGAGGATGCCCGGCACCACGCCGACCGTCGAGACTGTGATACGCCGCGCGCCGAAGCCGTACCCGTGGTTCAACAGGGTCAATGCGGGCATGACCGCCGCGCAGTTCGCGAGTGGCTCGCCCATGCCCATGAACACGATGTTCGTGATCGTGCCGGCGCCGTTCTCAGCGGCCCAGCGGCGGGCGCCGCGAAACTGCGCGATGATCTCGCCCGCCGTGAGCTGACGCCGGTAGCCGGACCACCCGGTCGCGCAGAACGTGCACGCCATCGCGCACCCGGCCTGCGACGAGATGCACAACGTCAGGCGCTCGCGCGCCCGAGCTCGTGGATCGCCACGGCCGTCGTTCCTCCGCTCGGCAGGGATCAGCACGGACTCGACCAGCTCACCGTCATCCATGCGCCAGAGGTGTTTGACGGTCCCATCCGCTGCGCGCGCAACATCGGCCGGCGCGGGCGCCGAGAGACGGAACGCCGCGCCGAGAGCCTCACGCTCGATGCCCGGCAGATCCGTCATCTCGGCAAAATCCACGGCGTCGCGTCCGTAGACCCATGCCATCACCTGACGGACGCGATAGGCGGCCTGGCTTCGCGTTGCGAAATGCGAAGCCAGTTCGCGCTCGACGTCGTCACGCGGAAGATCGATCAGGTCCGGAGTATTCGACGCCATCGCGTCCTGGCCGTACGCTCGCATCCGAGAACTGGCAGAAAAACGACCAACGGTACTACGCCACAGCGCCCGAGTTGAGCCGATGCCACGCCCACGGTCTTGCGCCGCGGGTCGCGGCTGACGTATCATACGTCGCGATCAGCTAAAGCCTAAAAAATGGCCCAGCGGGCCAGTGCTTCCGAGTACGATGGTCCCGTCCAGCGCACGACGGGCTCGTAAATATAAGCTGTAGAATAGGCAGAGCGAGGTCCGAAAGGAGCCGCGCGTTCGCGTAGCCGAACGCGTGGCGGTGCGCCGTTCTTGGAACGGAGCGCAGGCCTCGGAACGTCACGATCGGGCGAGCCCGAGCTCGCCGCGACATCCGGACCATGGGCGTCCGGAAGTCGAAGGCATCGTGCAGACCGGAACGCTGCGATGACAACGCCGTGTCGATTGAGCGTGCTGGGCGTGGTCGCGGCCGGCATCACGTTGTCGGCCGGATGTTACCAATACGTTCTGGTAGCTCCGAATTCGCCCGAGCCCGGCAGCCTGGTTCGCGTAGGCGTGAATGACCGGGCCGCGCCGGATCTGACAAGCGTGCTCGGGCCCGGCGTCCTTCGCCTGAACGGCCGCTTGCTGGAGCGGGACCAGCAGACCGTCTCTATCCTCGTCGAATCGTACCAGACCCTACGCAACGGCAATCTTTCAGGCGTGAGCGACCCGGTGCGCCTAACGGTCGACCAGATCACGGATGTCGAGCAGAAGCGAATGGCACGCGGGCGCAGCGTACTGCTCGGTATCGCCTTTGTGGGCGGCGCTCTCGCGCTGACGGAGATCTTCGGCGGCGGCGAGCGCGTGCTCGAACGGGAAGATCCCGACGATCCAGGGCCGCTCGAGCGACGGTCGCCGCGTCGTCCGTGGATCGGTGTCAGAATGCCGTTCAGGTAGGCGTGGCACGACCAGTGACCTCCGCCCGCTCGGCTTCGCGCACAGTCTCCGTGGTGGCCGGATCGCGGCCCGACGTTCAACCCCTTTGCCGGAGGTAGGCATGAGAGGAAGCGCCACTATCGTTCTCGGCCTCATCGCGACGCTCGCCGTGGCCACGAGCCCGGCACGTGCTCAGACGGGCACGATAGCGGGGCGAGTGATCGATCGGG
Source organism: Longimicrobiales bacterium (assembly GCA_050732715.1). Taxonomy (GTDB): domain Bacteria; phylum Gemmatimonadota; class Gemmatimonadetes; order Longimicrobiales; family RSA9; genus JBOHRM01. The sequence continues at coordinate 3,788 of JBOHRM010000677.1, read as the reverse complement.
AGACGCGACAGCCTATGGCCGGTGTACAGGTATACCTGGACGGCACGGCATACGGCGGCCTGACCGACGAGGCCGGCCGGTACGTCCTGAGCAGCGTACCGCTCGGCACGTACACGGTGGTCACACAGATGCTCGGCTACGCGAACGGTCGAGCGGAGAACGTCGTCGTGCGCGCGGACGAACCCGCGAGCGCCGACTTCGAGCTCAGCATCACGGTCCTCAAGCTCGAGGAAGTCGTTGCGACTGGAACGGTCGATCCGATCGCCGGCGTCAAGGTCCCATTCACCGTCGGCAAGGTGACGAAGCAGGACATGCCGGTGCCCGCGACACGAGCCGCGGCGAGTCTTCAGGGCCGGGTGGCCGGCGTCCGCGTCACGCGGCAAAACGGGCAGCCTGGAGGTGGCGTCGACGTGCTGCTGCGGGGTGCGACGAGCATCATCACGAACGGCAGGGACGGCGTCAATGAGCCACTGTACGTGGTCGATGGCGTCATCCTCGCCCAGGGACTCCAAGACATCGACGCGTCGGATATCGAGAATATCGAGGTGCTCAAGGGCGCAGCGGCCGCCTCGCTCTATGGGTCACGCGCGTCCGCGGGCGTGATCCAGATCACGACCTCGCGCGGGCGCGACCTCGCCGAGGGCTCGACACGCTTTCTCGTACGCTCTGAATATGGGTTCAATCGCGTAAACGTCGACCGCGACTACATCACGCGCCATCACCATTATCTCGTCGATCCGGCTGCGGGCTACGTCGATGAGGATGGGAATCCCGTGGACAAGGAGGGACGTGTCGCCGACCCCGATTTCATGGCGGACAACGAGTACCCGGGTCAAACCTACGACCACATCGACCAGTTCTTCAACGCGGGCGCGTATCTGCGCAACTCGTTCTCTATCGCCCACAACTCGCGCGATACGAACTTCATGGTGTCGTTCAACACACAGAACGACAAAGGCGTAGTCAACGGACTCTGCGACGCCGAGCTCTTCGATCCGCTCCCGGTTCCGGACGGCTGCGGCAACGACGGCGCGTGGCTCTATGGCTTGCGCGCCAACGTCGATCACCGCGTGCGCGATGACCTCAACCTTGCCGTCAGCACCTACTACAGTCGGTCTCGCCAGGAGGATTGGGGTGGCGGCAACATCTTCTATAACATCATGTTCATGCCTCCTGATGTCGATCTAAGGGAGAAGAATGAGGACGGCGAGCCGTTCCTGGTCCAGCCCGACGCGTTCACGCTCCAGGCCAATCCACTCTACGCCATCGCCTATGCGACGAACGAGGATGTGCGCAGCCGTTTCAGCGGCTCCCTGACCGCGCGCTACTCGCCAGCGAACTGGTTCAGTCTCGAGGCCAACGCCAGCTTCGACCGTTCCGATCGTCACGAGAACAACTTCACACCGATCGGCTTCAAGAACCTGACCACCGTGAGCACGGGCCAGGTCGTACGCAACAACGACCTTACGCAGGCACTGAACGCGAACCTCACGGCGTCGTTTCTGCGCAGCTTCGGCGATCTCACGACCCGGACGAAGCTCCAATACCTTCTCGAAAGGGAGAACAACGACGACCGCGAGGCCGAAGGCGAGTCCCTGACCGTGCGCGGCGTGCCATCCATCGACGTCGCCGCCAGCCCGGATGCCGGGTCGGAGTTCGAGGAGATCCGCTCGACCGGCTATTCGGCGATCACGGGGCTCGACTACCGCGGCAAGTACATCGCCGAAGCAATGATCCGCCGAGATGGCTCGTCCTTGTTCGGGCCCGACGAGCGCTGGCACAACTATTACAGGGCGAGTGGCGCGTGGCGCGTATCAGAGGAGCCCTGGTGGTTCATTCCCGCCCTCGACGAGTTCAAGCTGCGATACTCGTTCGGTACGGCCGGCGGACGGCCCGGGTTCAACTACCGATACGAGGTATGGAACGTCGGCGGCGCGGGCAACATCTCGAAGGGCACACTCGGCAACTCGGCGCTGAAGCCCGAGCACCAGACCGAGCAGGAGTTCGGGATCGACATGATCTTGAACAATCGATATTCGCTGCAGCTGGTCTATGCGCGGTCAAAGATCGAGGACCAGCTGCTTCAGATCCCGCTGCCCGGAGTCTTCGGGTACTCGAACCAATGGCAGAACGCGGGTACTCTCGAGAGCAATACGTTCGAGGTTACGCTCGAGGCCCAGTTGATCAACCGTCCCGATTTCCGGTGGTCGGTCAATCTCGTGGCCGATCGGACGCGCTCGGAGATCACCGAGTTCGAGCGCAGCTGCTTCGGCAACAACCCGCATTACTGTGCGGGCACGCGGATCGGCACCATCCGCGGTGTGAAGTGGCTGACGGCGAAGGATCAGCTGGCGCACCTGCACCCGAGCGCGCTCGACCAGTTCGTCGTGAATGATGACGGGCTGCTCGTCTGGGTCGGCTCCGGCACCACGTATACGGACGGCTTGGCGAACGGCCTTTGGGGCACGACCGGCGAGGTCGACGGCGCGACGTACGATTGGGGGCTGCCAATCTGGGAAGTCGATGCGGACGGTCTTCGGGCGACGGTCCCGATCGCGGACGCAAATCCGGAGGCGAATTTCGGTCTCGGGTCCAGTATTCAGTGGAAGGGTCTCACCCTGTACGCGCTGTTCGACGCCAAGGTCGGTGGGGACATCTACAGCGAGACGCGGCAGTGGTCTTATCGCGACAACACGCACGCCGACTATGACCAGGCGGGCAAGCCGGATGATCTGAAGAAGCCCGTCACGTACTATCAGCGCCTGTATCTCGCAAACAGCGACAATTCATGGTTCGTCGAGGAGGGCACGTACCTGAAGCTGCGGGACGTGGTGCTCCAATACACCTTCGACCGTGATCTGCTGCAGCGGTTGCTCGGTGTCGGCATCGAACAGCTCACGCTGGGCGTCACCGGCCGCAACCTGTTCACGCTGACCGACTACTCCGGCTTCGACCCCGAGGTGGGCAACATCCGTACGGCCCGCGACGATTTCGATTACCCAAACTTCCGGACGTTCACCATCAAGGCGGACGTTCAGTTCTGAGCACCGGACCGAGAACTGAGGGAGAGACGACATGCGACAAGCAACGGGCTCAGCGGTGGTCGCCGTCCTGCTACTCATCTCCGGCGCTTGCCAGGATCTGGACACCGAGAACCTGAACGCGCCGGACGAAGGCCGTGCAATCACGACGCCGGAGGACGTCCAATCGCTCATCGCGAGCAGCTTCTACACGTTCTTCGAAACGCTGGAGGGGGAGTGCTATCCGTCGTGGGCACTCGGTGTCGCGGCCGACGAGGGGTCGTCATCCTGGGGCAACTGCGGCATGCAGGACATCTCGTCCGAGCCGCGTGCAGCGTTCCCCAATACAACGGCGTACGGATACAACAACCTGGTTGAGGATCCGTGGTACCGCCACTACGACATGATCTCGAGCGTGAATGATGGGCTTCAGGCGATTGCTGGAGGCGTCGAGCTCGGGTCGGGTGGGGCGGACAATCCGCGCGCGATCGCGTTCGGCAAATTCACGCAGGCCCTGGCCCACGGTTATCTCGCGCTCCAGTACGACCGGGCGTTTCTATATACGGAGGATATAGACCTGCTGGAAACGGAGCTCGAGCTGCAGGACTACGCGACGATCATGGCGGCAGCGATCGACATGTTCGACGCCTCGATTACCGTCGCTTCGGCCAACACGTTCACCCTGCCGGAGACCTGGATCAATGGACAGGCGTTGACGAACACCGATTTGGTCCAGCTCGCGCACTCGTTCGCAGCGCGGTACATGAC
>JBOHRM010000676.1:0-13440 GCA_050732715.1 Longimicrobiales bacterium | reverse complement strand
GCCGATGGGTGACTCGGTGTTGATCGCCATGGGCAACCCGTCGGCCTGGCAGAACGTGATCTTTACGGATGACCCGATCGCGGGTACGTGGCGCGGCGCGGCTTCGCTGATGCCGCTCGTGCCCGTCCACGACCCCGCGCTGTTCGTCGATGACGACGGGCGCGTGTATCTGTATCGCGGGTCGTCGAACGTGCACCCGATCTGGGGCGCGGAGATCGATCCGAATCACTACTTCCTGCCCCCGGGAGACAGTGGCGGCAATCGAGAGCTGATCCGGCTCAACGCTTCGGAGCAAGGGTGGGAACGATTCGGCGAGAACCACGAGGACACGCTGACGGCGGGTTATCTCGAAGGCGCATGGCTGACGAAGCACAACGGGATCTATTATCTGCAGTACGCCGCCCCGGGCACGGAGTGGAACGTCTATGCCGACGGTGTCTACACGTCGACCCACCCGCTCGGACCGTTCACGTATGAGGAGTACAGCCCGGTCTCGTACAAACCCGCCGGCTTCATCCGCGGCGCCGGGCACGGCAGCATGGTCCGCGATCCATGGGGCAACGCCTGGCGGTTCGTCACGATGGTGCAGGGCATCGTGTTCAACTTCGAGCGGCGCATCGGCATGTTCCCCTCGGGATTCGATGCGGACGGCCAGCTGTATGTGAACACGGCATACGGCGACTATCCGCATTATCTACCGTCCGCGGAGCCGCGAGGCCGCGAGGACTGGTTCACCGGCTGGATGCTGCTCTCGTTCGAGAAGCCGGTTACGGCGTCCTCGTTTCAGGAAGGCTTCGGCCCGCCGCGCGCGGTCGATGAGGAGATCAAGACGTACTGGCTGGCGGAAACGAACGCGTCCGGCGAATGGTTGACCGTCGATCTCGGGGAGGCAAGCGAGGTCAGTGCGATCCAGGTCAACTACGTCGACCACGAGTCGAACGTGTACGGCAAGCCCGACGGTCTCTATCACCAATACTTGATAGAGTCTTCCGATGATGGCGAGGACTGGACGGTCATGGTCGACAAGCGGGAGAACCTAGAGGACGTGCCGAACGACTATATCGAGCTCGGGGAGCCGCGCCTGACGCGCTACGTTCGCTTCACCAGCTATCACGTGCCCACGCCCAACCTGGCCATTTCGGGCTTGCGGGTATTCGGAAGGGGATCCGGCGAGCCTCCGGCCGAGGTCGAGAATTTCCGCGTGACGCGCGACGTTGACCGCCGCGTCGCTCACTTGACGTGGGATGCAGTCCCGGGTGCGCAAGGAGCTCATCTGTACTACGGCATCCGGTCTGACAAGCTCTACAACTCGGTGATGGTGTACAAAGACGCCGCGTACCAGCTGAACGGCTTGAACGTCGCGCCGGACTATTTCTTCAGCATCGAAGCGTTCAACGAAAACGGCATTTCCAGGAGGAGCGGCGTCATTGCGGCCGAGATGGCGTTGCCGTAGAGGAGGAGCACAGGAGGTAAGGCGATGATTCGGATTATCGGAGGTTTCGCGCTGGCGGCGGCGGCGCTTGCGGCGGCCGAGGCCGCGGACGGCGGAAACGAAGCGCCGAGGCACACGCGGCTGGACCAGCAAACGCCGCGCAACATCGTCTTCATCTTGAGCGATGACCATCGCTACGACTTCATGGGGTTTCACCCGGACGCGCCGGAGTGGCTCGCGACGCCGGCGATGGATCGGATGGCGGCGCGCGGCGCGCACATCGCGAACGCGTTCGTGACGACGTTGCTTTGCTCGCCGAGTCGTGCGTCGATCCTGACGGGGCAGTACGCGCACCGCCACGGCGTGGTCGACAACAGCTCACCGATCCCCGAGGGCACCGTGTTCTTCCCGCAGTACCTCCAGGACGCGGGCTACCACACGGCGTACATCGGCAAATGGCACATGGGAGAGGGTGAGCGGAGTGACATGCCGCGCCCCGGGTTCGACCATTGGATCAGCTTCCGCGGGCAGGGCGTGTACAATGACCCAATGCTCAACGTCAATGGTGAGCGCGGACAGGTGCGGGGCTATACGACGGATATCCTGACGGATTCGGCGGTCGCCTGGCTCGAGCGACATCAGCGTGAACAGCCGGACCGGCCGTTCTTCCTGTACCTCTCACACAAGGCCGTGCACGCGGAGTTCGAGCCGGCGCAGCGCCACACCGGCCGCCATGTGGACCACGCGATCCCTTATCCCGCGAGCATGGCCAACACGGAATCGAACTACCGCGAAAAGCCGGACTGGGTATACGAGCAGCGTTTCAGCTGGCACGGCGTGGACTACATGTATCACGGCCAGTTCGACTTCGACACGTTCTACCGGCGCTACACGGAGACCCTGCTCGCACTCGATGAGAGCATCGGCCGCGTGCTGGACTATCTGGACGCGAACGGTCTGAGCGAGAGCACGCTCGTGGTGTACATGGGTGACAACGGGTTCCTGCTCGGCGAGCACGGCCTGATTGACAAACGGAATGCCTACGAGGCATCGATGCGCGCGCCGATGCTCGCTTATGCGCCGGGGTGGATCGCGCCGGGCTCCGAGATCACGACGTCGGTGCGCAACATCGACATCGCGCCGACACTGCTCGACCTGGCCGGCGTCGAGTCGGGCCACGAGATGGACGGCCGTTCGTTCCTGCCGGCGCTGCGGGGAGCGCCGCTCGCGGACGAAGGCGATGGGGGCGATGAAGGCGAGTTCCTATACGAATACTTCTGGGAGTTCGCGTTCCCGCACACGCCGACGACGTTCGCTCTGCGCGGCGACCGCTACAAGTACATCTACTATCACGGCGTGTGGGACATCCAGGAGCTGTACGATCTCGACACCGATCCCGCGGAGCGTTTCAACCTGATCCGCGTTCCCGAGCACCGCGCGCGTGCGGAAGCAATGCGCGAACGGCTCTTCGATCGGCTCGAGGCTGCGAATGCGATGCAGGTGCCGATCCGCCGGGGCAACTGGCAGGCGGCGGAAAGGCTGCGATCGGATCATGAATGAGGTTCCGATCTCCGCGCGCCGCGGCGCCAGCGGCGGATGACCCATTTCGCCGGTTGGGAATTCTCTCGCAAGGCGCCAAGCTCGCCAAGGGTACGCCAAGATCGCTCGGTTACGATCTTCGCGTTCCCTTTGCGCACTTCGCGCCTTGCGAGAAAATTCCTGCCATTGCGCCGTGACGTCAGCCGTCGAGTTTCTAGGCAGTCGATCACCGGCTCAGTCGGCGATGCGGCGCGGTCGGCTCCGCGCTCGACCCGAGCGAGCCCTCCCGGTCGCCGACGATTTCTCGTTTCCGAGTCGCGAACCGGTCACACATTCGAAAAGCCGGTGTGTTGAGGCGACGATGTTGGTGAGGCTCGCCGTAGCGACGGTGCTGGGTGTTGCGCTCGGTGCGTGTGCGCCGGGCGAACCTCGGCCGGACGAAGCGACGAAGAACGCCGGGGCGCCACCGGAGGAGTCCGCGGCGCGGGCGACAACGGCTGCGCCGACGTCCGCCGAGGGTGCGGCAGCGCCGGAAGCGCCCGAGGGCATCGACGTGCCCGATGGCATGGTGTACGTCCCCGGCGGTGTGACGCGCATCGGTTCGGAAGACGACCTGCCGGACGAGCGGCCGGTGTTCGAGGCCGAGGTCGAGCATTTTTTCCTCGACGAGCACCCCGTGACTGTCGCGCAGTTCCGCGCGTTCGTCGAGGCGACCGGCCACGTGACGGACGCCGAGCGAATCGGCGATGCCGGCGTACTCGACCTCAATACGGGCGCGTGGCTGCTGCTGCCCGGCGCGCCCTGGCATCATCCGCTCGGGCCGGACGGCCCGGTCGCGCCCGATGACCATCCGGTCACACAGGTGTCGTGGCACGATGCCGGCGCCTACGCCGAATGGGCGGGGAAACGCCTGCCGACGGAGGTCGAGTGGGAGCACGCGGCCCGCGGCGGCCGCGACGCGCGCCGGCCGTACGCCTGGGGCGATGCACTGGTCGAGAACGGGGAGCACCGTGCAAATACCTGGCAGGGCGTTTTCCCCTCCTACAACACCGGAGACGACGGCCACCTCCTGACTTCGCCCGTGGGCGCCTTCGGCACCACCGAGCTGGGCCTCACCGACATGGGCGGCAACGTCTGGGAATGGACCGCCGATTGGTTTCGTTCCTATGCCGAGCGCGGTCGGCCGTTCACGCCGGCGCCGGAGTCCGAGAAGACGCAGCGCGGCGGCTCGTTCCTCTGCCACGACTCGTACTGCCACGGCTACCGTGTTTCGGCACGCAGCCACTCGACGCCCGAGACCTCGCTCTTCCACGTCGGCTTCCGCTGCGCCCGCGACATCAACCTCTAACTCTACGCGTCTCCCGGGACTTCGCCCGGGAGACGGGGCGCCTGCGGCGCAACCCGAAGAAACACCATATCGTAAATCTTTTTACGATGCGGGCCAATTAGTGCCTAACGAACCCGGAGTCGTTAGCGCACGCCAACTCCCATCTCGCTATGCCCGCCTCCGCGAGACCGACGTTATTATCGGTATGCGACGTCAACGCCCAATTCGGCGCGGCTCGTGATTCGAGGTGGCAGCTTGCGCCAGGCGGGCGGCCGTGCATACCGGGATATCATGCCGCGGGTGTGATTGCGTGGCCGCCTATTGAGGTGATTCCAGACGATAGACCGTGCCCTCGTGCACGACGACGTACAGCTCGCGATCCGAGTCCTCACCGAACGACGTGATGCTCCCGAGCGCGCCGAGGTCCCATTCGCGCTCCGCCATGGCCTCGCCGTCATCGTCGAGGCGGAAGCTGGCGACCGTGCCGCCGCAATAGTCACCAAAGAAGTAGTGACCCTGCAGCTCGGGCATCGCCTCGCCGCGGTACACATGTCCGCCCGTCACCGAGCATTGTGTCGCGGTGTTGTCATACTCGAACACGGGCGGCACGAGGCCCGCCGTGTCACAGTCGGACGCCGGCTCGAAGCAGCGTGAGCCCTCCATGACGTTCCAGCCATAGTTCAACCCGCCCTCCGACGCGGGTTGCGCATTGATCTCCTCACGGCGGTTCTGACCGACATCGGCGATGTACAGCCGTCCACTCTCGGGATCGAACGAGAAACGCCACGGATTCCGCAGCCCGATCGCCCAGATCTCCGGCCGCGCGTCCGTCACCCCCACATAGGGATTGTCCGGCGGCACGGCGTAGGGCTCGCCGCCGTCGACGTCGATGCGGAGCAGTGCGCCGAGCAGTGTGCGGGCGTCCTGTCCGTTGCCCTGGGGATCGCCGCCGCTTCCGCCATCACCCATGCCGATGTAGAGCATGCCGTCGGGACCGAAGGTGATCATGCCGCCGTTGTGATTCCCGAACGGCTGCGGTACAGTGAGGATCAGCTGCGCGGAGCCTGGATCGGCGACGTTCGGGTCTCCTGAGACGCGGTATCGCTCGACACGGGTGGCCCCACCGTCACCCGTGTAATTCACATAGAACAAACCGTTGCTCTGGTACTGGGGATGGAAGGCGACGCTGAGCAAGCCACGCTCGTTGCCCGAAACCACGTCCGACGTGATGTCGAGGAAAGGCGTGGCGAGCAGGGTTCCGTCTTCGATGATTCGAATCCGGCCGGGCTGCTCGACCACGAACAGCCGATCATCGTTCGCTGGCGATGTCAGATGCACCGGGTCCTCCAGACCGCTCGCAACCTCGACCGCTTGAAGCTCCGTGTCCTGCGGCGGCAAGACGCCCGTGCCGTCACCGCAGCCGGCGCCCGCACCGCCCGCGGCCGCAATCATGCCGGCGAAGCACGCCAGCCGCCCGAACTCGATCGTCGCCATGATTCCCCCTAAGCCCACCAGCATGACAATGAATCCTCCGTCGGTCTCGGCGCTGCCCATCCCGAGGTCGAAGCCTGCGTTCGGAGCCGCGGTTTTGCTTGACAATAACACAGCGGCCCCGTTACGGTCCTCTGTAAACGATTACAAGGGAGGCGCGACGTGACGGTCACCATCAAGGAAGTCGCGCGGCTGGCCGGCGTCTCGGTCGCGACCGTGTCGCGCGCGCTCAACGAGACCGGTCCGGTCCGAGACGACACACGCGAGCGGATTCGCGAGATCGCGCAGCGGCTGCGGTACGTGCCGCACGGTGCGGCGCGCAGCCTGATCACGAACCGCACGAGCACGGTGGGCGTGTTGCTGCCGGACCTGTACGGTGAGTTCTTCTCCGAGGTCATACGCGGCATCGATCAAACGGCGAAGCGGAGCGGCTATCATCTGCTGGTGTCGAGCTCTCACAGTGATCGAGCGGAGCTCGAGGCGGCGTTCCGTGCGATGCGCGGGCGAGTCGACGGTCTGGTTGTCATGACGCCCGACATCGATGCGGAGACGCTCGAGTCGAATCTGCCGTCGACGCTGCCGGTGGTGCTGTTGAACTGCCGCGTCGACGGTCAGGCGTACGACTCGATCACTGTCGACAACTACGGCGGTGCGTACGCGGTGGTGCGGCATCTGATCGAGTTGGGGCACCGGCGTATTGCGCTGATCGGTGGCGAGCCGAGGAATCAGGATGCGAGCGAACGGCTGCGTGGCTATCGTGAGGCGATGGAGATTCTGGGTGGTGCGTGGGCGCCCGAGATCGAGTTCGCCGGCAACTTCATGGAGCGATCCGGCTATGCCGCGGCCCAGCGGATACTGGCGCTCGAGCCGCGGCCGACAGCGGTGTTCGCGTCGAACGATTCGATGGCGATCGGCGCCCTGAGCGCCCTTGGCGAGGCGGGTGTGCGGGTACCGGCGGACATCGCCGTCGTGGGGTTCGATGACATCCCGATCGCGCGGTTCATTACGCCGGCGTTGACGTCGGTGCACGTGCCGATCTCCGAGCTGGGCGCGCGCGGCACGGAGCGGCTCCTCGACGCGTTCCGTGCGGGCGATTCTCGTGCGCGACGGCACGAGACGCTGCCCGCGCACCTCATCGTCCGCACGTCGTGCGGTGCGCGGTGATCGACGAACGGTGCTGAGTCGGCTTCGCGTCGCGACCACGCTGCTGCTCGCGTCTATCGTTTTCGGGGGATGCGGCGGCGAACCGGGCGAGGTCACGCTGAAATTCTGGGGGCTCGGGCGTGAGGGCGAGGTCGTGGCTGAGCTGGTGCGCGAGTTCGAGCGCGAGAACCCCGGGATTCGTGTCGACGTCCAGCAGATTCCGTGGATTGCGGCGCACGAGAAGCTCCTCACCGCGTATGTCGGTGACGTATCACCCGACGTCGCGCAGATCGGCAACACGTGGATATCCGAGTTCGTGGCGCTCGACGCGTTGCAGCCGCTCGACCGGGGTCCCCACGCGACGCATGTCGCTTGGGGTGAGGGCTCGCTCGCCGCCGGTTCGGACGCGGTTGTGCGCGACGGTTTCTTCGACGGCATCTGGGACACGAACGTGATCGAGGGGCGCACGTACGGCATCCCGTGGTACGTCGACACCCGACTGCTCTTCTACCGAACCGATCTCCTTGCCGAAGCCGGTTACACGGTGCCGCCGCGCACTTGGACAGGCTGGGTCAAAGCGATGCGGCGCATCAAGGCGCGGAGCGGCGGCGAGGATTACGCGATCTATTTGCCGACGAACGAATGGAACGTGCCGGTGATCCTCGGGATGCAGGCGGGCTCGTCGCTGCTGAGAGATGATGGCCGCTACGGCGCGTTCTCGGAACCCGCGTTCGCGCGCGCATTCCAGTTCTACGTCGATCTCTTCAAGAGCGAGCTCTCGCCGGTGATGCGGCTCAACGTGTCGAACGTGTACCAGGAGTTCGCGCGCGGACGTTTCGCGTTTTTCGTCACGGGCCCGTGGAACATTGGCGAGTTTCGGCGCAGGCTGCCGCCGGCGATGCAGGATCGCTGGTCGACCGCGCCGATGCCGGGCCCGGAAGGCGAGTCTTCGGGGGTCTCGATGGCCGGCGGTGCGAGCTTGGTGCTGTTTCGCTCGTCGCGGCACAAGCCGGAGGCGTGGAAGCTGATCGAATTCCTGTCGCGTCCTGATCAGCAGCTCCGTTTCTTCCAGCTCACGGGCAGTTTGCCGGCGCGCCGCGAGGCGTGGCAGGACTCGGCACTGATCGGCGATGCACAGGTGCGCGCATTCTTCGAGCAGCTCGAGCGCGTCGAACCGCTGCCGAAGGTGCCCGAATGGGAGCTCATCGCGACGAAAGTGCTGGACTACGCCGAGCGCGCGATCGGCACGAACGCTTCAACCGAGCAGGTGCTCGAGGCGTTGGACGACGAGGTCGACCTCATTCTCGAGAAGCGACGCTGGATGATCGCGCGCGGCGGCCGCTGAGGCCGGGGCTCATATGCCCAAGATGCCGTGGGAGCGCGCGAGTGTGGCTTGGGCGTTCGTCGCGCCTGCGCTGTTCATCCTCACGGTCTTCTTCTTTCTCCCCGTCGCGGCGGCGCTGCTCCTCAGCTTCACCGACTTCGACATCTACGCCATCGGCGACGTGTCGAACGCGCGCTTCGTCGGGCTGCGCAACTACGGTGCGCTGCTGCGCAATCCGGAGTTCTGGTTGGCGCTGCGCAACACATTCTACTTCGTGCTCGTCGGCGGGCCCCTGTCCGTGGCGGCGTCGCTCGGCGCCGCGCTGCTCCTCGATGCGAAGCTGGCGCGGTTCAAGCCGTTCTTTCGCTCCGTCTACTTCGCGCCCGTCGTGACGACGTTGGTGGCCGTGGCCGTTGTCTGGCGCTTCATCTATCACCCGCGGTACGGCTTGCTCAACTATGCGCTCAGCTGGGCCGGCATCGGGCCGATCGACTGGCTCGGCGATCCGACGTGGGCCATGCCCGCCATCATCCTCCTCGCCGTGTGGAAGAACTTCGGCTACAACATGATCATCTTCATCGCCGGTCTCCAGGCGATCCCGAAAGAGCTGTACGAGGCGGCCGAGATCGATGGCGCGGGAGCGTGGCGGCGATTCCTTCACATCACCATGCCATCGCTCGGACCGACGTTCCTGTTCGTTGGCGTGGTCACGATGATCGGTTACTTCCAGCTGTTCGCCGAGCCGTACGTCATGACCCAAGGCGGCCCGCTGCGCAGCACGCTCAGCATGGTGCTGCTCATGTATGAGGCGGGGTTCCGATGGTGGCGCATGGGTTACGCCGCCGCGATCGCGTTCATCCTGTTCCTCATCATCCTGGCGGGCACCGTCGTGCAGCTTCGGCTCCAGCGCGAGGCCGCATGACCGCTCGGCGCCTCGTGGCGAACGTGGTGCTGCACGCCGCGCTCATCGCCGGGGCGGTGCTCGCGGCCGCACCGCTGCTCTGGATGGTGTCGGCGTCGTTCATGCCAGCCGGCGAGGCGAGCACGTATCCGCCGCGCGTGCTTCCCACGACGCCCACGCTCGATCACTATCGAGAGCTGTTCGCGCGCGAGAACCTGGCACGCTACGCGTTGAACAGCGCGTTGATCGCGTTCCTCGTGACCGGCATCTCGCTGGTGATCAACTCGATGGCGGGCTACGCGTTCGCGAAGTTCCGGTCCCGCGCGCGTGACGGCGTGTTCCGGTTGCTCCTCGCCGCGCTGGTCATCCCCACGCAGGTCGCGATGCTGCCGCTGTTCCTCTTGCTCAAACAGCTCGGCCTCATCAACACGTACTTGGGCGTGATCGTGCCGAGCATGGCGACCATCTTCGGTATCTTCCTGGTGCGCCAGTTCGCGCTCGCGATCCCGGACTCGCTCCTGGATGCGGCACGGATCGATGGTGCGGGCGAGCTCCGCATCTATCGCTCGATCGTGCTGCCCGTGATCCGGCCGATCCTCGTGACCCTCGCGATCTTCACGTTCATGACCGCGTGGAACGATTTCATGTGGCCGCTCATCGTGCTGACCGACGGCTCGATGTATACGCTACCGGTCGCGCTGGCCAACCTGTCCGGCGAGCACGTGCAGGACACCGAGCTGATGATGGCGGGCTCGGTCCTGACCATCCTGCCCGTTATGCTCGTGTTCGTCTGGCTACAGAGGTTCTACGTGGCCGGCGTAACGGCGGGGAGCGTCAAGGCGTGAGCGTCGACTTGACGCGGGACGGAGCGCGCGCGTCCGGGTGAACGGCGGACACCCGGGCGCGCCGACGCTCAGGGACGAGCATCGACCTCGCTCGATGCCGCCGTCGCCTCGGCGTCGTCGTAAAGCGCTTCTCCATGGGTACGGATCACGCGTGAATAGAACTCCGCGCTGTCCTTGAGCGTGCGACGCTGCGTGGCGTAGTCGACGTGCACAATGCCGAAGCGGATCGCGTAACCGAGGCTCCACTCGAAGTTGTCGAGCAGCGACCAGGCGAAATAGCCACGCAGGTCGACACCCGCCTCGATCGCACGGCGCGCCGCGCGGATGTGATCGCGATAGTACCGTACGCGGCGCGGGTCGTGGACCCGTCCATTCAGCGCGGTCGCGGGGTCGAAGAACGCAGCGCCGTTCTCCGTGACGTAGAGCGGGATGTCACCGTAACGATGCTTGACCCACAGAAGGACGTGCTCGAGACCATGCGGATAGACTTCCCACGACGTCTCCGTATAGAGCCGACCCGGCTGGCGCACCGCCGACGCCCGCACCGGCGGCGCCCCGGGATCGTTGCGCATCACACCACGGGTATAGTAATTCACGCCGAGGAAATCGATCGGCTGGCGAATCAGCTCCATCTCACCGGCCGCCGGCTCGGGCCACGCATCACCGAAGACCTCGCGGAGCTCGGGCGGATGCTCTCCCAACAACAGCGGATCGAGGAATTGGCGATTCATGTACGCATCCGCGCGTCGCGTCGCCTCGACGTCGTCCGCCCGTTCCGTCGCCGCCACCTTCGGCTCGATGTTGATCACGATGCCGACCCGCAACGCGCCTTCCGACCTCGCCGACTGCACTCCGGCGCCATGCGCACGCAGCAGGTTCCGGCTCGCGAGCGCCGCCTCCTCCACACTGCGATGGCCCGGCGCCAACGCTCCGGTCAGGTACCCGCCGTCGCTCACGACCCACGGCTCGTTCAACGTGGCCCACATCCCGACACGATCCCCGAGCCGCCGCACCGCGACCGCCGCATACTCGGCGAACCAGTCCGCGATGTCGGGGTTGAGCCAGCCGCCCCGGTCATCCAGCGCCGCCGGCAGGTCCCAGTGATACAGCGTCGCGTTCGGCTCAATGCCGTACTCGAGAAGCTCGTCAACCAGACGATCATAGAAGTCCAGCCCTGCCCGGTTGACTCGACCCACGCCCTCCGGCAGCACTCGGCCCCACGCAACGCTGAACCGATACGCGTTCAGCCCCAGGTCGCGCATCAGCCGGACGTCTTCGCGGTACCGCACATAGTGATCACACGCGACATCACCCGTATCACCATTCCGCGTGCGGCCCGGCACCTGCGCGAACCGCTGCCAGATGCTCGGACCCGCGCCGTCCGCGAGCGGCGACCCCTCGATCTGATACGCCGACGTCGCCGCACCCCACAGGAACCGCTCGGGGAACAGCCGCACGGCCCGTTCAGCCCGCTCCTGACCTTCACTGGATCGATCGAACATCGTCATCTATGGAGAGCCTATGGCCCGGGTGACATTGGATAAAGTCTGCAAAATATATGGAAACGGTTTCAGCGCCGCAAACAACGTTTCGTTCGCCGCCGAAGACGGCGAGCTCGTCGTCATCGTTGGACCGTCAGGCTGCGGCAAGAGCACGACGCTGCGCATGATCGCCGGGCTCGAGTCGATCACGGAGGGAAGACTGTTTATCGGGGACCGGCTGGTCAATGATGTGCCGCCGAAGGAGCGGGATATCGCGATGGTGTTTCAGGACTATGCGCTCTACCCGCACATGACCGTGCGAGAGAACCTGGCGTTCGGCTTGAAGCTGCGTAGGCAGAGCGCGGCGGAGATCGACCGGCAGGTGAGTCGCGCCGCGGGGATTCTGGGCATCGAGGCGATCTTGGACCGCAAGCCGCGGCAGCTATCGGGCGGCCAGCGGCAGCGGGTCGCGGTAGGCCGCGCGATCGTGCGTCGGCCGCAAGTCTTCTTGTTCGACGAGCCGCTGTCGAATCTGGATGCGAAGCTGCGCGTGCAGACGCGCAAGGAGATCTCGAAACTGCACCAGCAGCTCGGCGCGACGATGATCTACGTGACGCACGACCAGGTCGAAGCTATGACGCTGGGTGACCGGATCGTCGTGATGCACCGCGGCGAGGTGCAGCAGATCGACACGCCGCTGGCGTTGTATCATCGGCCGGCCAACCGCTTCGTGGCGGGGTTCATCGGCAGCCCGGCGATGAACTTCATCGAGGGCCGACTCGTGGCGGGTGCGGGCGCGGGCGTGGCGTTCGAGGCTTGGGGTGGTGCGTTGCGCGTGCGGCTCGACCCGAGTCAAGGCGTTCCCGTTTCCGGCAGCGAGTCTGTGCGGGCGCCCCAGGGCGGGCGTCTACGGGCGTTGGCGCAGTCCGGCGCCGAGATCGTTCTCGGAGTGAGGCCGGAGGATGTGACAGTTATGGACAAAATAGACAGCGCCGCCGATACCAGACTAACACTGGATCTGGTAGAGCCGATGGGCAACGAGCTGTTCGTCTACGGGAGCCACGGCGGCCAAGAGCTGGTCGCGCGCATCCCGCCCCAGCCGTTACCGCCCGAGGGCGACGCGGTCGCCGTGCGCTTCGACGTGTCGAAGCCCCACTTCTTCGATGCGATCACGGAGGTTCGGGTCGAATAGACCTGGATGGGGATCGGAGGAAATGAGAGAGGCCCGGGAAAATCGTTTCCCTGGGCCTCTCTCGATGTGCCTTGACGGAACGGCACACCCGATTGCCACCCGGACTCGAATGATACATGCTACGCTTCTCTCTGGTCAAGAGGAGTTCCGAATCTCCGAATCTCAACGAACGCAGGCGTGTGCTCCCGGAGGGACTCGAACCCTCACGAGCCCGAAGGCTCACCCAGGTGGCAACCGGGTGCGTCTACCAATTCCGCCACGGGAGCACATGCCACAGGATGGCGGATTCCGGCGTACACCCGAACGTCGACCCCGGCCCTGCGGACGCCAACGGTCCGGAAGCAGGATAGGCTCGAGTTTGGGGCACGGGTATGGCAGAATGGGACAGGGCAACGAATGGCGAAATCGCGGCTGGGTATCGGGACAAACCTCGCTGGCACGGGCTCTGCCGGCTAGCTGGTCCACATGAAAAGCATAGTCGAGACGTTGCCGCGTGCTCGCGTCGAGCTGGTGCCCGCGACGCACGTCAATGCAGAGGCGCTCGCGGACGAGCTGCGGGCCGCGATCCGAGGCGAGGTCCGGTTCAGCGCGGGCGACCGGGCGTTGTGGGCGACGGACGCGGCGAACTACCGGCAGGTGCCGATCGGTGTGGTTTTGCCGCGTGACGCGGAGGACGTCGAGCGGGCGGTCGAGATCGCGCGGCGGCACCGGGCTCCGGTCCTGCCACGCGGCGGTGGCACCAGCCTCGCGGGCCAGTGCTGCAAC
>JBOHRM010000675.1:0-1992 GCA_050732715.1 Longimicrobiales bacterium | reverse complement strand
GGTTCAGCCAGTCGTTGACGGAGGGATCCGTGGGCTGGTAGAGGATCGTGCGATTGCCGAGTGCGCGAGGTCCGTATTCCATGCGCCCGTCGAAACGGGCGACGACGGCACCCTGCGACAGCAGGCGCGCTACATCCCGTTCCAGATCTTCTGGCCGGCCATAGTCGACCTCGGCGGTGTCCAGGGCGCTCTGGATCTCGGCTTCGCCGTACTCAGGACCCAGGAAGACGACATCCAGACATCTCGTGTTCGTGCGCGGGCGTGGCTCACGATCGTAGTACGCGGCCAGCGCGGCACCGATTCCCATCCCGCAGTCGGACATGCCAGGATGCACGAAACAGCGATTCACCTCGGGTAGCTCGTGCACCTCCTGATTGATGCGCACATTCGCGAAGAGCCCGCCTGCCAGAGCGACATCTTTATGGCCCGTGCGGCGCACCCAGTAGCGGGCGAATTCCTTGACCATTCGTTCCGTGTGGAGCTGGATCGAGGCCGCCAGGTCCTCTCGCTTCCAGCCGGCCGGCAGACGCTTGCGAAGCTCCTCGATGGCGGAGTGGAAGAAGATATTGCCTACATTCACGAACCCGCCATCACGGTACGTGATCAGCGAATCCAGAAGATCCACGTAGACCGGCTCTCCATGCGCCGCGAGGCCAGTGATCTTTCCTTCGTGGCGTCCCGCCTTGAAGCCGCTGATCTGGGTGATGTAGGAGTAGAACGCGCCTAGGGAGTCGAAGCTGCGCACCTTCCGTAGTTCGGTGATTCGGCCGCCCGTCACATCGAATGCTTTCGCCGAGATGCCATCGCCTCCGCCGTCGATCGTCAGCACCGTCGCATCAGGCCCGAACCCGCTCGAGTAGTAGGCCGCCGTCGCGTGGCAGTAGTGATGGTCGATGAAGCGCACGGGCGCGGCGATCTGGAACTCCTCCGCCAGGATCCGGCCCAGCTCACGCCGCCGATGAGCGTAGGCCGGCTTGCGGGCAAGGTAATAGAGCGATTCAAGCCACGGCATCGGTCCTCGAAACCGGGCGGCCTGCGAACCCACGTCGAAGAGCAGCTGCTTGAAGCCGCTTCGCTTCAGGCCGAACCAGCCGCCCCGGAAATCCGTGTACCGCGGCACGATGTGCTGGTTGATGGTCCCGATCGCCACCATATCGATCTCTGACGGCGCGCGCCCGGTCATTTCCAGCAGCCTCTGAATCGACCGCCGCGGGATACCGAACACCATCTTCTCGCGTACCAGCCGCTCGTCGTTCAGCGCGGCAATGACGTGTCCATCTTCGACCAAGGCGCAGCCGCAGTCGATGTGGTCACCGAGCCCTAGGATCAGCACTCTCCACTCCTCTATGTTGGCATTGGGTGCGCTCGAATCACGGTCGCCCTCCGCAAGCACGGGCCGTGCCTAAGACTTGCTCGGCGCCGCTTTGCCCTATCCGGAGGTCAACAGTGCGGCGTCTCGTTCCAGCCAGGGCCGTGCAGCTGTTGCGCTTGCGCCACAGTCTGCGTTGCCGGGCCATCTCGTAAAGGTGCAGGATGGCCTCGGTATCGCTTTCGGTCCGGAAACGATGACCAGTCGGAAGAACCTCGGCCACACGGCCACGGATGCTGCACATCGCCTGTATTCAGCTCGTGAGTTGAGTGGCGGCGTGCTCAGCGGGCGGGGCCCCTAGCTAAGCTAGCTCGCGAAAGATGTCCACGTACTCCTCGGCGTTGTGTTCAATGAAGTAGCGCTCAATGTCGCGGCGATTCTGCGCGGCGATCGCAGTGCCCAGCTCGCGGTCTTCGTAGAGCCGGTGGATCGCGGATGCCAGCGCCTGTGGATCTCCGACGGGCACCAGAACGCCGTTGCGCTCCGCGGTTATGAGGTCTACCTGTCCGCCGATATTGGTGGCGACGATGGGTAACCCCGCGTACATTGCCTCCTGCACGACGATGCCGAGCCCTTCGTGCAGCGACGAGAGCACGAAGCAGTCGGCGCGTCCAAGGTGTTCA
>JBOHRM010000674.1:0-1780 GCA_050732715.1 Longimicrobiales bacterium | reverse complement strand
CGATCAGGTGGCGTTGCGTCCCGGAATAGGGGGACACCAGGAAGAGAAACAGGCCGAAGACGAGGAGCGGCGAGAGCACGCTGCGCATGCTGAGCGCGAGGGCGCACGCCGTGGCCAGCACGATCAGGCCGTAGACCACGCGCCACTCATCGCCTTTCCCTATCTGCGGCACCGATGCCATCTCCGTGAGCTGATGTGATCGAACGACGGGAACGCGCGGTGGCGTCTCACGCGGATCGAAGGGTACGTGCGCGCGCCCGGACAGCGAACGACAATTCAACGCTCGCAGACGGCCGCGCGCAAGGAGCTTGAACGGATGATGCCCTTCGCGGGTCGAATCGAGGAGCTGAGTTGAGCTGAGTAGAAAACCCAATGGCTGACGGCACAGCGCGTGGTAGGCATTTTCTCGCCAAGGCGAGAGAATTCCTTACCGGCCAAGACATTTCATCGATTTGGTGGCTGCCGTCCGAGCGGCATTGAGGACTGACATGAAACGGAACGGCGGCTTACTCGGAGTCGGCTTCGGTGTGGCGCTCGCAGCGGCAGCGATCGGGTTCACGCCGCGTCCGAGGACCGGCGCCGAGATCGAGGTCGCGTGTTCCAATTCGGCAGATGATGCCGATCGGATCAACGCCGCGATCGCCGCCAGCGAGGAGGGCGATGAGGTCGTGATCGACGGACCGTGTCTCATTGCCGAGACGATCGAGCTGCTCGGAGACCGCGCCTACCGGGGGGAGAGCCGGACGGGCACAATCCTCCGCCAGGGTGATGGCGCGAACCTCGAGGCGATGCTCGCTTCCGACAGCTATCTGGACAACCTCCCCCGAACGGGCTCGCCGATCTCCATCCGCCGGCTGACGCTCGACGGCAACAAGGTGAGCAACAGCGCGGCGACCACGGCGATCATCCTCCGGTCGTGGCAATCCGTCGTCGAGGACGTGCAGATCAAGGGCATGGGCGGGCACGGCATCATGCTGTCGAGCTCGAGCGCCGACGGTACGCAAATGACGGAGAGCACATCGGTCAACGGACAGATCGTCGGGAACTTCATCACGGACTGTGACGGTCACGGCGTCTACGTCTACGAGCCGGCCGGCAACTCGATGACCGATTGGAACCTCACGGACAACTGGATCGCATCCTCCGGCCGCTCCGGCATTCACCTCGACAACGCCGCGGGCTGGGTCATCGAACGCAATCACATCTACGGCGTGCCCGAACACGCGATCCACGCGCACCGACTGTACGGCACATCGATCTCGGACAACTATATCGAAGATTTCGGCGAGACGGCGCAGGGCGGCGTCTGGTATGGCATCGAGGCGACGATTCAGGGAGGGAAGGCCTCGGTCATCGCCCACAACAAGGTCTTCACCGGCGACGAGGCCAATGCCGGTTCAACGTACCGCTACATCGGCATCTCGGGCGTCAACTACGGCCACGGCGTGGTGAGCGTCACCGGGAACGCGATCCGCGGCTCTGGCACGCCGCGCGGTGTTGGTCTGTATTACGCGCAGGGCGAAGGCACCGGCCTGAGTGTCGCCTCGTCCGCGAATGTCATCGCAGACGTCGCAACGCCGCTGGCCACGGAAGGCGAGAACGTCGTCGTGACCCCAGGCATCTAGTGTCCCGTAACAGTGATTTCTCACATACTTCCCGGGCGGGGCATCCCGCCTGGCGGCGTTGCTCGTCGATCAAATACACCCGGTATTCTCCCTCCTCGCGCCTTGCCAGGCGGGCGCCGCGCTCCGGGACTTATGCAATTAATCACTGTTACGGG
>JBOHRM010000673.1:0-5252 GCA_050732715.1 Longimicrobiales bacterium | reverse complement strand
TAGCGCGCGTCGTCGTCCGGCATGATCTCGACGAAGTCGGCCTCGGTCGAACGCGGCGAGGAAACGGCGGACGGCACGGTCGGACGGGAAGACGGTGGTGGTGGCGCCCAGCTCGGCGCCCATGTTCGCGATCACGTGCCGGTCCATCGCACTGAGCATGGCGACGCCGGGGCCGTGGTATTCGATGATCCGGCCGACACCGCCGGCGACGCCGTGGCGCCTGAGCATCTCGAGGATCACGTCTTTCGCGCTGACCCAGTCCGGGAGCTCACCGGTGAGGCGAACACCCCAGATCTCCGGCGTCGCGATATGGAACGGCTCGCCCGCCATCGCCATGGCGACGTCGAGGCCGCCCGCGCCGATGGCGAGCATGCCGAGCGAGCCCGCGGCGCACGTATGGCTGTCCGAGCCGAGCAACGTCTTGCCGGGCCGGCCGAAAGACTGCATGTGGACGGGGTGGCTGACGCCGTTGCCCGCCGGGCTGTACCAGATACCGAAACGCTCGCACGCGCTCTGGAGGAACAGATGGTCGTCCGCGTTCTTGTTGTCGGTCTGAAGCAGATTGTGGTCGACGTACTGCGCCGAGACCTCGGTGTGAACCCGGTCGAGTCCCATCGCCTCGAGCTCGAGCATCACGAGCGTGCCGGTGGCGTCCTGCGTCAACGTCTGATCGATGCGTAGCGCGATCTCCTTCTTCGGCACCATCTCGCCCGCGACGAGATGGGATTCGATGAGCTTCTGAGCGACGGTCGATGGCATCTTTTAGCTCAACTTCCAACAGCAGGGAAAGAAAGGGGTGGACAGGGTGGTAAGCCGCTCGCCGAGGCGCCAAGCTCGCAAAGGAATACGCAAAGGAATCTTGGCGTCATCTTGGCGTGCTTCGCGACTTTGCGAGAGAATTCCTGCCATGCGCCTGGGCGCAGTCACTCACGTCTCCATTCGCTGAAGTTCGCAAGGTACGAACCGGCACGAAACGATCGACCTACATCGCACGATACCGGGGCCCGCTTCCGCCTTCGCGCGGCGTCCAGCGTGGGCCGAGCACGTCCGTCGCCTTGCAGTCGATGCAGTTCGGTGCGTTCACCACCAGCCGGTCGCGATCCCGCTCGTAGACGCCGGCGGGACACATGGACGCGTAGAGGTCCGCGACCTCGGGCGGGACGTCGGAACCGACAACGAGATGCGATGGGATGTCATCACGCGTGCGGTTGCCGGATCGGAACACGGCATCGAGCTTGCTGAACGTGAGTCGGCCGTCCGGCGCTGGGCCGGCCACACGCCCGGCGCTGCGTGCGACCGACGCGTCGGCTTCGATCGGGATGCGCTTGCCCGGAAACGCGCCGCCCGTCAGCGTCATGAGCACAGATTTCAGCCCGCCGATGAAAAAGCCATCCTTGAACGCGAGCCTCATGTTACGCCGGCGAAAGAGGTCGTCACGGATGAAGCTCTCGTTGAGCATGCGGTCATACGTGGAGAGGTTGAGCGCGGACGGCTCGCCGCGTTTGAGCGCCTCGAAGATCGCGCGCGCCGCGAGCATGCCGGAATGCGCGGCGTAATGGATGCCTTTCAGCGAGGCGACATCGACGAGCCCCGCCGCATCACCGAGCACGACGATGCCGTGCCCGTAGCGCCTTTGCGGCAGCGAGTAGTAGCCGCCTTCCGGTATCGTGCGCGCACCCCATTCGACCATCTCACCGCCCTCGAAATAAGGACGGAACAGCGGGTGCAGCTTCATCTGCTGGAGCAGCCCGTGCACATCGAGACGTGACTGCGGGTAGTCGAGCCCGACGACGAGTCCCACCGCAATGAGGTTCGGCGCGAGCGGATACATGAAGCTGCCGCCGAACACGTCGTTGGGCAGCGGCCAGCCGAGCGTGTGCACGACGGCGTCGAGCGGCCGCTTCACCTCCCACAGCTCCTTGACGCCGAGCGCGTAAATCTGGGGGTTCTCGGACCCGATCTTCTGCCAGTCGTAGAACGCCTGCGCCAATGATCCGCGCGCGCCCTCCGCGAGTGCGACGACCTTCGCGGTCACATCGGTCGGCGGCGAATACCCACTGCCGGGTTGGCCGTCGCGATCGATGCCGGCCGGGGCCGTGCGCACGCCGATCACGCGATCGTGGTCGACGAGCAGTGATGCCGCGGGGAACCCGGTCAACACGTTCACGCCGAGCGCCTCGGCCTGCTCACCCATCCACCGCACGATCTCGCAGATCGACGCGATGCGGTTGCCATGGTTCATCATCGGGGGCGGCGTCGGGATGCGGATCGCGCGGCTGCCCGTGAGCACGTAGACCTCCTCGCCTTGCACGGGCCCGCGGAACGGCAGCTCGTCTTCGGCGACATCGGGGAACAGCCGGCGGAAGACGCCGGGATTCACGATCGCACCCGACAAACAGTGCTCGCCGAGGCCGGTCGCTTTCTCGAGCACCGCGATCTCGACATCGCCGAGCCCGCCGCCCGCCTCGTTGTCGCGCTTCACGAGCCGCGCGAGCTCGATCGCGCCCGCCAGCCCCGCCGGCCCGCCGCCCACGAACACGACATCCATCTCGACGCTTTCGTCGCTCGCCGGCTCACGCACGATGAATCGGTCAACCGGCAGGCCCGGCTGATACTCGGAAGGCACGATCAGATTTGCCGCCATGTCACGCGTTCAATGTCGCAAAGGTTCGTGGTCGTATTCGTCGCGCAGCGGGATCGCATCCGCAAGCTCACCCGCCTCGATGCCCGCCTTGCCGAGCGGCACGACCAGCAACGCATCCGCTTCGGTCATCGACGTGATGAGGCCGGAGCCTTGCGGCCCGGTCAGTCGGGCGAGCCAGCCGCCGGCGCCCTCAGCGCTCAACTTGACGCGCAGATAGTGCACCAGATCGGGCTTGGATGCGATGGCCTCGACGGCGCGCACCCGCACGGTTCGCGGGGACAGCGCCGCCCGGTGCCCCGACATGCGCCGGAGTGTGGGCCGTACCAGTACCTCGAAGGTCACGAGGGCGGACACAGGGTTGCCGGGTAGCGAGAACACGAGCAGCGGCGCCCGGTCCGGCCGTGGCACGAGACCGAACGAGAACGAGCTGCCCGGCCGCATCTGCACGCGCCAAAATACGAGCCTCATGCCGACGTCCTCGAGCGCGTCCTTCACCAGGTCGTGCTCGCCGACGCTCGCGCCGGCGGTCGTCACGAGCGCGTCCGCCGGCAGCGCGCGCTCGAGGTGCTCGCGCAGGCTCGCGCGGTTGTCGCGCGCGATCCCCAAGATCTCGGGCTCGGCACCAGCCGCCCGCACCGCGGCGGCGAGGCCGTATGAGTTCGAGTTCGCGATCTTGCGGCCGGCGAGCACGTCGTCGAACTCGTCGAAGTCCGCAAGCTCATCCCCCGTCGACAGGATCGCGATGTCTGGCCGGCGGTGCACCTCGACCGTGGCGCAGCCCACCGTGGCGAGCAGCGCGATCTCTGCCGGCCGGAGCACGCGCCCGGCCTCGAGCACGATATCGCCCGCCCGCACATCCTCGCCTTTCGGCCGAACGTTACGCCCGGCATCCATGTCGTCGACCACGACGACGCGGTCACCTTCACGCCGCGTATGCTCGACGCGGACCACGCAGTCGGCGCCCTCCGGGATCGGCGCGCCGGTCATGATCTCGACGGCCTCGCCCTCCGCGATCGGCCGGGAAGGGAACCCACCCGCCGGCACACTCTCGACCACGCGCAACCTGACCGGCTCGTTGCGGCTAGCGCCGCGAACGTCGGCCGTTCTCGCCGCGAAGCCATCCATTGCGCTGTTGTCCCAAGGCGGGTGATCGATCGGCGAGCTGATGCTCGCGACGAGCACGCGCCCGACGGCCTCGGAGATCTTCACGCGTTCGAGATCGAGGGGCTGGACGCACTCGAGGATGCGCGCCGTCGCCTCCTCGACCGTGATCCAATCCGCCTCACGGGTGCGCGTGCTCACCCTCCGTTCTCCTCCCGATGCAATCTCGATGGGCTCGACCAGCCTTGCAGTACCGTATCGAGAAGAAAGGGTATGTCGCTCGCCACCGCCAGTATGCCTGGCACCTTCCATCGTAGCCGAAACTGCGGATCCTCCTGCCGCCGATCTCGCACGGGACTTCCTGCGCGAGCTCTTTACGAGTCCTCCTTGCAAGAGCCGTCCGGTCGAGGGGGTGAGTGGATCGGGGATCACCAACCAGAGCGTATCGGTCGCGGCCGCATCGCCCGCGACCTCGGCGATCGCCCGGCTCTCAAACCGCGCTTTCATCGGGGCCCCCTCGCGACCGCACCTCTAATCCACTCATCCGCGGATCGCGTTGATCCGCTCCGCCTGTTCGCGGTCCTCCGGCGTGTTCACGTTCAGGAACAGCTCGCGCACGTCACCGAACGTCTCGACCTCCTCGAGCGGGATCCGCTCAACGCGGACATCGTCGTAGAACCCGATCATGCGCCGGTCGCCGGCTCGGATTGCGCGTGCGATGGCGTCGAGACAGCGCACCGAGTAGAACGCGCACAGCGGTTCGACGCCACGCCGGCCGCCGCTCTCCGCGACTACCGCATCCGCGCCGGCGGCGCCGTCCGCGCGCATACCGCGCCCGGCCAGAGCGAGCAGCAACGATATCGACAGGAACGGGATGTCGCACGCGGCCGCGAGGATCGCTAGCCGCGATTCATCGGCCGCCCATTCGAGCGCGGCGTGGATGCCGCCTAGCGCGCCCGCATCGGGGTGGATGTCAGGCCGCCAGCGGAGGCCGGCCGTGGCCGCGAGCGCGGGATCGTTCGCGATGAGCACCACGTCGCGGGTCACCTGGGCCATCGCATTCTGCACGCGGTCGATGATCCGCACGCCGCCCACGCACGCAAGGGCCTTCGGGCTTCCGTATCGCGTGCTGCGGCCGCCGGCGAGAATCACACCGAGAACGTCGTCGTACATCAGACCGAGTCCCGAGCAACGGGGTCGCCGTCGGACGCGCCGCGCGCATCGGGCTCGATGGCCGGCTCGACGGGCTCACCGGCCTCGCGCTGTTGCGCCACCAGCGATCCCCTGAAACGGGGTGGCGGCGGGGAAGCCGCAACCCGCAACCCGCCAACTCGCAACCCGTTTCTCCCTAGTGTCCCGTAACAGTGATTAATTGCATAGGTCCCGGAGCGCGGCGCCCGCCTGGCAAGGCGCGAGGAGGGAGAATACCGGGTGTATTTGATCGACGAGCAACGCCGCCAGGCGGGATGCCCCGCCCGGGAATTATGTGAGAAATCACTGTTACGGG
>JBOHRM010000672.1:0-3434 GCA_050732715.1 Longimicrobiales bacterium | reverse complement strand
ATGATGAATATTTCGCATTCATCATTCCGCATTCATCATTTCTGCTCATCCTACCCTCAATCCGCCGCCACCACCTCGTACTTCCAGCCGGCGATACTGCCCTCCGCGGGTGCCGTTCCGCCGAACGGCGCCGTCTGATCCGCCTCCGGCACGGTCACGCTGAAGTCCTGCCGACCGATCGTCTCGCCGTGCCGGTCGAGCAGGGTCACCCGAATGGTCACCTGCGAGCCGGGCGCGGCGCTGCGGGTCCTGACCTGGCCGGTGATCTCGGCGCTCGCGCCCTCGGGATCCGGGACGATCGAGACCTGATCTACATCGACCGGCAGCGCCTGATGCGCTTCGAGCACCGCCATGGCGCCCTGTTGTGCGGCGAGTGTATCACCCTTCAGCTCGTTCTCTCGCCTCAGCGCGCGTGCCTCGATCATGTACAGCGCCTCGTTGTTCGGATCGAACGTCTTCACCTTCTCGATCTCGGCTCGCAGCTCCTCGTACAGTGGAATGAGCTGTGGCCCGAGCTCCGCCTCCACCGTCGAATCCGCCTCTAGCTGCTCCTCGAGATCCGTTGTCTGGGCGTACTGCGATTGGACGATGTTGAACAGATAGTCCCGCGAGTAGGGGTTCAGCTCGACCGCCGCGCGGAACATCTCTTCGGCCTGCTCGAACCGCTCCGCCTCGAACTCCGTCACGCCCTGGACCCCCCGCATCTGCGCGATGTTCACCGCGGACATCTCGGCGTAATCCTGCCACTGCGCCTGGCTCGCCGAGTCGATCTGCTCGTACAACGGCCCTTCCACCGCCGCCATCGCCATCTCGAACGCGTGGACCGCCTTCTCGATGTCATTCTTGTTGTTCGCGTAGATGCTGCCGATGTTGAGCCAGCCTTCGGGTCGGTTGGGGTAGAGCGCGTTCGCGGCGTCGAGAACGACGAGCGCCGAGTCATAGCTCTGCCGGTCCATCATCGCGACCCCACGCTCGAACCCGGCCATCCACGCGGCCTCGAGGTCACCCTCAATCTCCTCCTCGTACGGAGGATGCATCTCGGTCGCCTTGTTGAACGCCTCGCTCGCCTTCTCGATATCGCCGAGACCCGCGTACACCTGGCCCGCCGTGAGCCAGAACTTCGGGTTCTCGGCATCTTCCTCGAACCCGCCTTGCAGCGCCTCCAGCGCGTCCCTATACATCTGCTCGCGTTGCGCCGGGTCCTGCTGAATCATCGCGAGGCCGAGGAATTTCTCTGCGTCCTCCGTGTACTTGCTGTCCTTGGGCTCCTGCGCCTGCGTGGCCGCCGCAGCGACGAGTGTCGCGAAGACCAAGGCAAACGCGAGGGACAAGTTGCGGATCCCGCTCATGGATCGCCTCCGTGCGTCGAGTCGAGGTCGGGGATGATGGCGTGACATCGTGTCTGCACGCATCCTGCGAAAACACGGAGCCGCGCGTTTGCCCGGGTCTAAACCCCCGGTGCTTGCGAGGTTCCGGTGAATTGTTGTAAGGACGCAACTTAAACTGGTGGGCGCGCGCCCACAAGCCGCACCGCTCCCGCACTGCTCAGCACGTTCGACTACGGTCACTCCGCCGACTCCTGTGCTCCGCGCGGCGCATTGCTGGCGGCCTCGCCGTCGACACGCGGCGTCGTGAGCTGCGTAACCGCCTGGATACCGCCGGCGACCTCGGGGATGATGCCGAGTCGCCGGTAGATCGGCCGGATGCGCTCGCGCAGACGCGGCAGCTGGGCCGCGAATCCTCCGGCGGCGAGCACGCAGACCGCGCCGCCGATCGCGAGCGTGGCGGGTGTGCCGAGCTGCGCCGCGAGTGCGCCCGCGAGCAAGCTGCCGGCGGGTGCGATCCCGATGAACGCCATGCTGTACAGGCTCATGATGCGGCCGCGCTTGTCATCATCGACGATGGTCTGGAGTATCGTATTGCTGGCGGCCATCTGCACCATCAGGCCGAAGCCCGCGCCGGCGAGAAACGCGGTCGAAAGCCACATCGAGGTCGAGAACGAGACCGCGATCAATGATGAACCGAAGAGCAGTGCTGCGGCGACGATGATACGGCCGAGGCCGCGCACGGAAGCGCGCGAGGCGAGGAAGAGTGCGCCGGTGAGTGCGCCGAGTCCCGTCGCGGCGGTGAGCAGCCCGAGCGTGCGCGCGTTGCCGCCGAGCATGTCGGTCGCGACCACGGGGAGCAGCACGGTGAACGGCACGCCCGCGACGCTGATCATCGCGACCATCAGCAGGATTGCGCGAATCGGATGGGATCGGAACGCGTAACCGAATCCCTCGCGCATGTGTTCGAGCACGGCGCCGGCCGCGCGCACCGGTGTACGCGTCGGGATATCCATGGCGAGAAGGGCCGCGAGCACGGCGAGATACGTGATCGCGTTGATCAAGATGACCCACCCTTCGCCGAACGCGCTGATCGCGAACCCGGCGATCGCCGGTCCTGCGAGACGCGCGCCGTTGAACATCGAAGAGTTGAGCGCGATCGCGCTCGGCAGGTCGGCTCGATCCTCGACCATTGCGACCAAGAACGATTGGCGTCCGGGGATGTCAAAGCCGCTGATCGCGCCCTGGATCGTCATGAGAACCAGAATGAACCCGATCGTGACGTTGCCGCTCAGTACGAGCCCGGCGAGCACGAACGCTTGAAGCATTGCGAGCGCTTGGGTCGTGATCACCAGCCGGTGCCGATTGATGCGATCCGCGAGCACACCGGCGAACGGCGCCAACACGAAGACCGGCGCTTGACTGACGAACGCGACGAGGCCGAGCAGGAACGCCGAATCCGTGAGCCGATAGACCAGCCAGCTCACGGCCACCTGCTGCATCCAGAAACCGATGAGGGATACCGTCTGACCGGCCGTGAACAGACGGAAATTGCGATGCCGAAGGGCGCGGAACGCGTGCAACAGCGGCGCGGCGGCCGAGGCCACGCCGACCCTGGACGTTCGGGGTCTGGACAGATCGAGCATCAGGCCCTATAAATCGAAAGCCTTCGAGGCGGTTCCCCCCGCCTCGGCGGGTTGTGTGCGAAGCAAGCCGTGAACCAACGGCGCGGCAGGCGACGGAGGTCGGCGAAGGGACGGTGGGCAGGATCTCGTTCGGAGCCCACCACGCGTCGCCAGGCAACGTCGAATCGAGCGCCAGGCACATGGCATTGCAAGGGTGCACGCGCCCGCGAAGTCAACCGATCCGCGTCGTTCGCAGCACATGACCGTCCGAACAAGATCAGCAATCGTCGCCCTGTTCGCGCTGGCTCTCGTTTCGCCGGCCGCCGCGCAGAGTCTGCGTGGCTCGCCCGCCAGCATGCGGCGCCAGAATCGCGTCGCCAAGGAGCACGACTACACGTTCCTCAGCACGGCCAGCGATGTCCGGCGATTCATCGACCTCGGGCTGCTCGTGCGGTTCCCCGGCAACGGCGACTATGAGCTTGGC
>JBOHRM010000671.1:0-6887 GCA_050732715.1 Longimicrobiales bacterium | reverse complement strand
GTCATCGTCAGCGGCATCGGCAAGAGCGGCATCATCGCGCGCAAGCTGGCGGCCACCCTGACATCGACGGGCACGCCCGCCGTGTACCTGCACCCCGTCGAAGGGCTGCACGGCGATCTCGGCATCGTCGGCCGCGGCGATGCCGCGATCCTCATCTCGAAGAGCGGCGCGTCCGACGAGCTCACGCGGCTGGTCGAGCACCTCAGCCGGTTCGGCGTCCCGATCGTCGCGCTCACCGGATCCTCGGATTCGACGCTCGGCCGCGCGGCCGACGTGGCCCTCGACTGCGCGATCGCCGAGGAGGCGTGCCCGTTCGACCTCACGCCCACGACCTCGACCACCGCCGCGCTGGCCATGGGGGATGCTCTCGCCGTCACGCTGCTCGAGCGCCGCGGCTTCACGCGCGATGACTTCGCCCGGCTGCACCCCGGCGGCGCGCTGGGCCGCAAGCTGACGCTCTACGTCCGCGACGTGATGATCGCAGCGGACTACCCGTGGCTGCCGCCCGACGCACCGATGCGGACGTGCGTCATCTCGCTCGCCGAGAAGCGCGGGACCGTGCCCGTCGTGGACGGCGGACAGCGTGTGATCGGCGTGGTCACGGCGGGCGACCTCACCCGACTCATGGAACGCCAGGAGCGGTTCCTCGATATCCCGGTCACCGATGTGATGAACACCGAGCCCAAGTTGACCCACCCCGACACTCTGGGGGCGGCTGCGGTGTTTCAGATGGAGAAATACGGCATCATGGCGCTCCCGGTCGTGGACGCGGCGGAGCGCCTGATCGGAATCGTGCATCTGCACGACCTCTTGCGGGCGAACGCGGTATGAGCAACGCGACACGGAAATTAGGCCTATCCATGACGGCGCTGGCATGGCTGGCGGCGGGCTGTTCGGGACCCCAGGAACCGCCGGCGATCGCCGCTCAGGAGTTGCCGGCCGATCAGATCATGACGGACGTCGGCCACGCCGTCACCAATGACGGCGTGCGCAGCGCGCTCGGCCTGTTCGACACGGTCTATCTCCATCAGGACTCGTCGATCATGCGGATCCGCGGGGTCAACCTCGAGATGTTCAATTCGATGGGTAGCCTGACCGCCAAACTGACGTCCGATGCCGGAGAGCTGAACCAGTCGACGGACGCAATGGTGGCGCGCGAGAACGTGCGTCTCGTGCTCGAGGTCGACAGCAGCGTCATCGAGACCGAAGAGCTGCACTTCGATCCCTCGACGCACCGCGTGTGGAGCACGGTGGAGACCACGCGGCGCCTGGATGATTGTGTGCTCACCGCCGACGGGTTCACTTCTGACGACCAGTTCCAAAAGATCGAGTACAACCGCCAGCGCGGCTGCGTCCCGGGCTTCGAGGTCGGCGAGTTCTGATGCGGATCGCGCCGTTCGCCTTTATACTCGCGGCCTCGCTCGGCTCACTGCCGGCACGGTCCGCCGGCCAAGCTCAGGCTCCCGGGCAGGCTCAGGCCACCGGCCAGCGGTGCGAGATCCAATCGGCATCTTCTTCCACACGCGGCACGACGCTGCGCGACGAGGGCCGGACGTTCATGGGCGGCGGCGTGTTCTTCGAGTGCGCCGGCGGCACGACGATCCGCTCGGACAGCCTCGCGCGTTTCGAGGCGGCCGGGATGATCGAGTTCTTCGGCAACGTCCATTACGCGGACACGGCCAAGACGCTGTCCGCGGAGTACGTGCGCTACATCGGCGGCATCGGCCAGGTCATCGCGCAGGACAGTGTGGTATTGACCGACATCCAGAGCGGCTCGCAGATCCGCGCGCCGTACCTCGAGTACTTCCAGGCCACCGAGACGCGCCCCGAAGCGCTCGTGCGCATCCCGAGCGGCCGCCCACGCGCGATGCTGGTGTCAGGCCACGCGGACTCTCTCCCCCAGCCCGAGGATGGGGCGGCAGTGGCGCAGAACCTGTCGCCGCCGCGGAGGGCAGCCGACACGATGGGCGCCGCGACGGCCGGTTCGCCCGACGGGATCCCGAGCGCCGGCGCGGACGTCACCGAGGCCGAGCCGCCGGACACCACGCTCATCGATGCTGACGCAATGGACTTCTACGGCCAGCGTCTCGCCGTTGCGCGAGGCAACGTCGTGGTGCTGCGCGACGATATGCAGGCGTTCGGTGACGAGCTTCACTTCGATCAACGCGCCGACAGCCTGTTGATGACCGGCTCGGCCAGGGTGGTGACCGACGAACGTCAGGTGCACGGCGACACGATCGCCGCGCTGATCACGCCCGAGCGCGAGCTCCGGCAGGTGAACGCCTGGCGAAACGCGCGGCTGGAATCCGAGGATCTCGAGGCGGAAGCGCCGGGCCTGCGTATCCTGCTCGAGAACGGAGAGGTGCACCGGATGATCGCGCTCGGTGATCGGGCCGGGTCGCGCGGCGGCGTGGGTCTGGCCGGGCTCGATGAGACGGTGGACCCGGAAGACCCCACCGATCCGGTCGAGGAATCGGACCGCCCTCCGGAGCGGGGCGAAGAGCAGACACCACCGACGCCGGCGCCGCAGCCGCCGGATGCTCTGCTTCCGGGACCGCTTCAACAAGCAGAGAACGGCAGTCCCGGCGTGCAAGCGCGCGTCACAGCCGAGGACGTCCGCATGGTCGGGGATTCGATCGATGCGCTCGCACCGGGTCAACAACTCGATCGCGTCATCGCGGTCGGTGCCGCGTTCGGCGAGCGGATCACCACCGACACGGTTGTCGTGCGGCCCGCCATCGCCGAGAACGACTGGATGACCGGCGACACGATCATCGCGACGTTCGCCCCGGCGCCGGACACCGCCGCGCCTGAGGCGGAGGCGCCCAACCCGACGGCGGCGCTGCTGCCCGGCGCCGCCGCAGCGGACAGCACCGATCGACCCGAGCGCGTGCTCGAAAGCCTGACCGCAATCGCCGACTCGACGAGTGATGCGCGTTCGCTCTACGCCGTTGCGAATGAAGAAGACCCGGCCGAGCCGCCGGCGCTCAACTACCTGATCGCGCAACGCATCCACGTAACACTGCGCGACGGCGTGGTGCTCGACGTCAGCGCCGTGGGCCGTGACGGCAAGCCGGTTCACGGTGTGTATCTCCAAGCGAAGCCGGACAGCGCCCGCGCGCCGAGCGTCGCACGGAGCGAACGGGAACCATGAAGTTGAACGAGTTCCTCGACGGACTCCACCCGCACGATGCCTCGATCGCCGTCGGCCTGCTCGAGCTGATCCGCCGTGCCGGCGCGGACGGCGTGCTGGACCGCGGCGAATGGATCGCGGCCGTCCGCAGCGCCCACGCCCGCCGTATCGGCGGGGACCGGGGCGCCACGGGCACCCACCTCGAGACCGGCGAAGACGAGTCCGGCAGCTACCTCGAGGATCACATCCTTTCGCGGCTCGCGGCCGAAGAGATCGCCGCGGGCGAGCCGGGCGGGCACGGCTGGGAGCGTGTACGCGTGAACCCGGGACTGTGGGCCGCGCACATCCGCGACCAGCGCGCCGCGGTCGAGCGCGAGCTCGAGCACGCAGTCGACGCGCTGCTCTCGCCCGTCCCCGGCCCCGATGCGCACGCCGCTCCGCACGAAATCGTGCACGGCGGCAGCACGCTGAGCACGCGCCGCCTCGTCAAGGTGTACCGGCGAAGGAAGGTGGTGGCGGAGGTCGACCTCCACGTCACGCAAGGCGAGATCGTCGGGCTGCTCGGCCCGAACGGGGCGGGGAAGACCACGGTGTTCTACATGATGGTCGGCCTGATCGCGCCGGACGCCGGTGAAGTGCTCCTCGACGACCACGTCATCACGCGCGTGCCGATGTACCGCCGCGCTCGCCAGGGCATCGGCTACCTCGCCCAGGAGCCCTCGATCTTCCGCAAGCTGACCGTCGAAGAGAACATCATGGCGATCCTCGAGACGATGCGCCTGTCACGTGCCGAACGGCGGGCCCGCCTCGATACGCTGCTCGACGAGCTCGGCATCCGCCACCTGCGTAAGGCCAGGGCCTATTCGCTCTCGGGCGGCGAGCGCCGCCGGCTCGAGATCACGCGCGCGCTCGTCAGCCGGCCGAAGTTTATGCTTCTGGACGAGCCGTTCGCCGGCGTCGACCCGATCGCGGTGTATGACATCCAGAAGATCGTCGCGGATCTGCGGCACCGCGGCATCGGTTTGATCATCACGGATCACAGTGTCGAGCAGACACTGGATATCGTCGACCGCGCATACATCATGTATGATGGCCGCGTCCGCGTCTCCGGCAGTGTCGCGGAGCTGGTCTGGAACGAGGAAGTGGCCGAGATCTACTTCGGCCCGACGTTGACGGCACGAATGAGAGAACGCTACCACCGACCAGAAATGGTTGTATGACGCCGATCAAGACCGGCCTTTACCAGGGCACACATCTCCGGCAGGAGATGAAGATCAATCCACGCCTGTACCAGGCGATGGATCTGCTCTACATGCCCCTGCTCGACTTGCAGCAGCACATCAAGCAGGAGATGCTGAACAACCCGTTCCTCGACCTCGAGGAGCCCGCGGTCTCCGATGAGGAGGCGAACAGCAAAGAGGTCCAGAAGGAGAAGGACAAGGAAGAGAAGGAGAAGGACGAGGAGATCGATTGGGAGGAAATCCTCCTCGACGGCTTCGAGGCTGGCGGCCGGCGCGCCGAGTACGAGGACAAGGAGTACTACGAGCCGGTCCCCGTCGACACGCGGGACCTGTATGACCACCTGCGCGATCAGCTCGTGCTGCTTCGTCTATCGCTGCGCCAGATGCTGCTCGGCGAGGAGATCATCGGCAACGTCGACGAGAACGGCTACCTCACGTGCCCGATCGCCGATGTGGTGCGCAGCCTGAACCAGTGGATCGAGGAATCCGGCGAGGCGTGGGCGGCGGATGACGGCGCGTCGCCCGAGCCGTTCTCGATCGCGGACGGCGACGAGATGCTGCACATCATCCAGGGCTTCGAGCCGCCGGGCATCGGCGCGCGCGACCTACGCGAATGTCTGATGCTCCAGCTGCGCGACGCCAGCCTCGAAGACACGCTCGCCTACCGCATCGTCGATCAATACTTCGATCAGCTCATCAATCACCGGTGGTCCGAGATCTCGAAGGACCTCTCGATCACGCAGCGCGACGTGCAGGCCGCGGCGGATGAGATCGCGAAGATGGACCCGAAGCCGGGTCTCCTGTACACCGCGCCGCCCGACAACTACATCACACCCGACCTCATTGTCGAGAAGATCGACAGCGAATATCTCGTCTTCTTGAACGACACGAGTCTGCCGCGACTCAAGCTGTCGCGCGCGTACCGCGAGATCGCGAAGGACAAGAACAAGTTCAAGGGCGAGAACAAGGAGTTCATCTCGAACAAGCTGAACAGCGCGAACTGGATGATCCAGGCGATCGAGCAACGCCGTCAGACGATGCTCAAGGTGATGAACTTCATCGTCGACCGCCAGCGCGAGTTCTTCGAGAAGGGTGTGCAGTACCTCAAGCCGCTGACGCTGCGCGAGGTCGCCGAAGTCATCAACATGCACGAATCGACGGTGTCACGCGTGACGAACGAGAAGTACGTGCAGACGCCGCGCGGCGTGCTGCCGCTCAAATTCTTCTTCTCGAGTGGGCTGTCGACTTCATCGGGGGAAGACGTGAGCGCGCGTGGCATCAAGGCGCGCATCGAAAAGCTCGTCGATGATGAGGAGGCGAAGCGGCCGCTGACCGATCAGGCGATCGTCAACATCTTGAAAGATGAAGGCATCCAGATCGCGCGCCGGACCGTCGCCAAGTACCGTGACCAGCTGGGCATCCTCTCCGCTCGGATGCGGAAGCGGGTGTGAGCATGAACCGAGTCGCGAGTCCCGCGTCCCGAGTCCCGAGTTCTGAGCTGCGCGTTGGCTGTTGACGAACTGCAAAGCCCTAACGCCACATCGCGACTCGCGACTCGTGACTCTTTCTCCGGCTGCGCGCCGCGACTTCGCCGTGGTAGTCCCCGCGTACAACGAGGCCGACAACGCGGATGACCTGATCCGGGAGTTGCGGGCCGCGTTCGAGTGCCACCATCTCGACGGTGAGGTCCTGGTCGTCGACGACGGCTCAACGGACGGCACCGCCGAACGCGTGCTCGAGGCCGCGAACGGCTGGGACCGACTCCGCGTGCTGCGCCACCGCCGCAACTTCGGCAAGACCGAGGCGCTCGTGACCGCGGCCGAATCGACGTCCGCGCGATGGCTCGTTCTGTTCGACGCGGATCTCCAGCACTCGCCGGCCGACATCCCGCGGTTCCTCGAGCAGCTCGATCGCGGCTTCGACATCGTGACCGGGCGCAAGATCGGGCGCTATCGGAAGCAGACCGTCTCTCGTATCTACAACTGGCTGAGCCGCCGTATCTTCGACATCCCCGTCACGGACACGAACTCGATGAAGGCGTTCCGGCGGGACATCCTCGACGAGGTGCGATTGCGCCACGACTGGCATCGCTTCTTCGTCGTGCTGGCATACGCGCGCGGCTTCTCGATGACCGAGATCGACATCACGCTCTACCCTCGTCGCCACGGCGAGCCGAAGTACGCACAGCGCCGCCGCATCGTGGTCGGCCTGCTCGACCTCATCTCGGTGGCGTTCTTCCTGTTCTTCGCGCGCAAGCCGCTGCTGCTCTTCGGCATGACGGGGCTCGGCCTGGCCGCCGCCGGTGTGCTCGTCGGGTTCATCACCATCGTGCTCCGCATGCTCGAGCTCATGCCGCCGTTCGGTTTCCGGCCGCTGCTGGATCTGGTCATCCTCCTCGAAGTGCTCGGGTTCCTCCTGTTCGGCATCGGCTTCGTCGCCGAGCTGGTCGCGCAGCAGCAGGCCGATCTCGACGCGCTGCACCGGCAGGTCGCCGCGACCGCGCGACGGGATCG
>JBOHRM010000670.1:0-1964 GCA_050732715.1 Longimicrobiales bacterium | reverse complement strand
GCTCAGCTCTGAGAGCTCGCTGAGCAGGTTCCTGCCGTCCGGCAGATAGGTGAACGTCGACTCGTCGTATCCGAAGTACGCCCATATCGGCGTCATCTCGCCGACGCGCTGCCCGAAGTCGACCTGGATGACCGCGTCGGCCGGGGGTCCGGGCTCCTGCGCGGCCCCGCTGCCGCGCGCCGTGGCGCTCGCGGCCAAGCAACATAGGAGCGCGGCGACGGCTGTCGGCCTAAAGAGCTCACGAACATGCGCCATGCCAAATCTCTCGCGTTCGGGACCGACGTCGTTCACGGCACCTCGGGGCTGGCGGCTTGCCATGAGAGCTGCAACAAAGACACGGCTTGATGCGGCAGCTCGAGCTCGATGCTCGCACCGCCGTCGCTGACATCGATCCACTCGGGCGACGTCAGCATTTGCAGCTGGCCGGCGCGCTCGAGCGTCTCGCGCTGCGCTCGTGACACCTGCTGCGGCGCACCCATCTCGAGCCACACCGTGTAGGCGTTGCTGTGCCGGTCGTCGACCCTGTAGTGGTGCAGCAGCGCCTGAGGCGAAGGCAGCCCCTCGATGACGACACGGACCTGCGCCGGCGGCGCGGGCACGTCATCGTCATGATAGTTCCACACCATCACGGATGTGACGTTGTCGCGCCGGCTGGCGAACGCATTCACATCCGGCTCGCCGCGCACGCCGTCCTCGATCACGGCGACGGCCGTGTAGGGATTCGTCGGGTTGTTCACGGCGACACGGTCGCCGCCCATCATGCCGAACATGCGGAGCACGTTCAGCACCGGCTTATCGATGCCGTTCGTGGCGAACGCGCGGAACCCGGCGAAGAACGGCTGGTTCGGGAACGTGAACGTCCAGCTCGTCGCGCCGACGAAGTTCGCGCCGTACTGGTCGGCCAGCTCGTACTTCTTCGCGAATGATGACGCCATGTAGCTCGAGAACATCGTGCCGTTGCGATACGCGTATTGCGGGTATTGCGCGGACGGGCACGCGGCACACCCCTCGGGATCGGACTCGCCGATGATCACGGGCAGGTCCTCGAACTCGGGGAACGACGCCAATATCTCGAACGCCTTCTGGATCTGGCGGAGCTGGTTGCCCAGCCCCATCCGCACGTGGCCGGCGTTCGTGACCCGCGGCGAACCCTTCGCGTGGAACCCGAAGAAATCGAGCGGGGAGCCGGTCTCGCCGGTCGCGTAGTTCGTGCCACTGCGGCAATGCTCGAGAAACGCCTCGAGGAACGCCGTCGCGCTCGGTGACGCCGTGCCCGCCGTGTTCGGCCCCCCGATCCGCGCCGTGGGCAACGCACGCTTCAGGCCGGCCGCCGCATAATCGTGCAGCTCGAAGAACTCCTCGCGCGTGCCCTGCCAATACGAGATGTTCGGCTCGTTCCACACCTGCCACCACCACGTCTCGACCTCCTCAGCGCCGTATCGCTCGACCGAATGCCGGACCCACTGATAGACGAGCTCGCCCCATTTCTCATAGTCCGTGGGCGGGTAGGCCCAGCCCGTGTAGACGTTGCCGTACGGCTCGCCGGGCCGCCAATCGTGGCGATACGGCTCGGGGCCGCTGGTCAACGCCTCCGGCATGAACCCGATCTCCATCAACGGCTTCATGCCGCGCTCGATCCACGTGTCGACAATGCGATCGACCACGGTCCAGTCGTAGACCGGATTGCCGTTCTCATCCTCCGTGTACGCGTCTGTCGAGCCCCACTTCAGCGCGATCGGGTTGCCCTCGTGCGTGGTCAGCATGTTATGCGCGCGCACGTAGACCGGCACCGGGCTCAGCTCGGCGAGCTCGGTGAGGAGTCGCCGGCCGTCGGGCGTGTACGTCGTGTTCGCCTCGTCGTACCCGACCCACGCCCAGAGCGGATACATCTCGCCGACGACGCTGTCGACGTCAACGTGGATCGAGGTCGTGTCGGCCGCGACCTGGCGGTCGCGGGGTTGCGG
>JBOHRM010000669.1:0-1922 GCA_050732715.1 Longimicrobiales bacterium | reverse complement strand
GGCTTCGGCTTGATGCGCACGAACGTCGACGCCAGCACCGGCACGATCGCCGTCGAGACCAGCACGCTGCTCATGAAAACCCAAGCGGAGACCACGGATGTGAAGAGCAGCGCGAACGCGACGGATGCGACCGCGGCGAGTCCCACGCACCAGCGTGTGAGCCGGAGCACGGCCGCGTCATCGATATCCGGCCGGAATAGGGGTCGGTAGAGATCGTAGGCGATGTTGCCGCCGGCGATCAGGAGGTACGAATCGATGGTCGACATCGCCGTCGCAATCACCCCGGCGATGAACAAGCCCTTCAGGCCGACCGGGAGCACGTCGAGCACGAGGGTGACGAGCGCGGCGCGCGGCTCGGCGTCGATGCCCGCGGCGGCGGCGCTCATGCCGAGCAGCGTGACGATCCAGTCGAATGAAGCCCAGAGCACGATGCCGGCGAGCAGCGCCAACATCACGGCGCGGTGGCTGCGCGCCGCGAAGATGCGCTGGTAGAACGCCGGCTCGACGAGCACGCTGAGCGCGCCGATCGAAAAGACCGCCAGCACTGCGACCGGATAGGTGCCGCGCGGCGCGAAATAGGATGCGGGCAGCGCCTGCTCGAGGCCCGCCACGCCGCCGTTCGCATTGAGCGCCAGGATCGCGGCAATGCCGAGCGTCACGCACATCAGCGTGAACTGGACCGTATCGGTCAGCGCGTCCGCGAGCAATCCGCCGAGCAGCGTGTAGCCCACCGACACCGCCGCGCCGAGCAGCACACCCCAGACGAACGGGATGCCGAGCAGCAGCTCGAGCACCAAGCCGATGCCCATGATCGCCAGGAGCGATAACGAATAGACGAAGCTCGCGATCGCCACGACCGCCTGCGTGCCTCTGCCGTACGCGGCCGCGACCACATCCGGCAGCGACAGAAAGCCCCGTCGTCGAAGTCGACGCGCGAGCAGCACCGCCGCCACGATGATGGCCAGGTAGTAAGGCCGCGAGTAGAAGAACCAGCCGACCACGCCGTCGACGTACCCGACCTCCGACGCGCCGAACAGCACGTCGAGACCGTAGTACGTCGAAACGAGCGTGCAGATCAGGATCGGCACGCCCATCGAACCGCCGGCGATGAAATAGTCGCGGAACCCGCTGATGCGGCGGGATGCCGCCACGCCGACCGCGAGAATCCCCGCGACGTACAGGCCCACGATGCCGAGGTCGAGCACGCCCATTGCGGGCGGCACGATAGGCGCCGCGGCGCCGGGAAAGCAAGATTAGGCACTAGGTCCTAGCCTCTCGGCCGACTACCGTGCGGCCCGCGCGAACGGTTACGCTACGCTTGCCGCGTCTTGCACACCGCCGACCTGGATGGCCGATGCCCGCCTCGCGTTTCCAGAAGCGAACCCACCGCAACGAGGCGCCGGTCTTCCTCCTTTCCACCGCGATCCTAGCCTTCGAGATCTTGCTGCTCCGGCTGTTCGCGATCGAGCATTTCCACCATTTCGCGAGCATGGCGATCGGCATGGCGATGCTCGGCTTCGGCGCGAGCGGCACAGCGCTCGTGCTGGCGCGGCAGCTGGTGCGCGGCCGCGAGCGCAACTCGTTCGAGGCGAGCGCCGTGCTCTTCGCGGTGTCGCTGATGTTCGCGATCCCGCTCGCGCATTCGGTCTCGTTCGACCCGACGCAGATCCTCTGGGATGTGGGGCAGTGGCGAGCGCTCGCGGTGGTGTACACGGTGCTCGCAATGCCGTTCGCGTTCGGCGCGGGCGCAGTTGCGCTTGCATTGATGGGTGCGCGGCGGCGCGTCGGCCGGGTTTACGCCGCCAACCTGCTGGGCTCGGCGACGGGTTCGGTCCTCGCCCTTGTGCTGCTCGCGGTGCTCCGACCCGAACGTGCGGTCGCCGCGACGGCGATTCCGGCCGCTGCGGGCGCGGCGTTGGCGT
>JBOHRM010000668.1:0-1881 GCA_050732715.1 Longimicrobiales bacterium | reverse complement strand
CCTGTGGGCGGGCGCGACGCGTTCGAGCAGGGCAGGGAGCGTGAATCGTAGATCTCCCTGGAGCAGCACGTGCGGCGCGATCGTCCGGCCGAAGCAGCCAGGATCGATCTCGGCGTGGATGATCATCGCCTGCGGCGCGAACGTCGACGCCGCGCCGGTCACGCGGTCGTCGAATCGCACGCCGAGCCCGAGGATCACGTCCGCGCGCTGGATCGCCTGACACGCGCGCACGGTTCCGTGCATGCCCGGCATGCCGAGCGCGAGCGGGTGCGTTGCGGGGAAACCGTCCAGGCCGAGCAGCGTCGTCACCACGGGCAGGTCTGCGCGTTCCGCGAGCTCGCGCAGCAGGCCCGACGACCCGGACCCGATCACACCGCGGCCTGCCAGGATCAACGGCCGTGCGGCATGGTTCATCAGCCGGGCCGCGGTTTCGATTGCGGCGGTGGCGGCGGCACCGGAATCCGCATCCATGGGGCCGATACGCCTCCGTCTCGACGTCACCCCGTCGAGGGGAGGAGCCTCGAACGGCCGCGCCGCTCGCCACGGCGCGTTCTGCACATCCTTCGGGATGTCGATGACCACGGGACCGGGCCGGCCGCCGCTCGCGATGCGGAACGCGGCGTGCACGATCGGCTCGAGGTCCTCCGCGCGCTCGACCATGAACCCGTGTTTCGTCACGGGCATCGTCACACCGAGCACGTCCGTCTCCTGGAACGCGTCGGTGCCGCGTACCGCCGTCGGCACCTGACCCGTGATCGCGACGACGGGGACGCCGTCCATCAACGCCGTCGCGAGCCCGGTCACCAGATTCGTCGCGCCCGGCCCGCTCGTGGCGATACAGACGCCCGTGCGGCCGGTCGCCCGCGCATAGCCGTCGGCCGCGTGCGCCGCGCCCTGCTCGTGGCGAACCAGTACGTGCCGCGGCCGCGGCGCGCGGTACAACGCATCGTAGAACGGCAGGATCGCGCCACCGGGGTGACCGAACGCGACGTCGACGCCCTGGTCGGCGAGCAACCTGCAGAGTGCATCCGCGACCGTGAACGAGCTCATTTGTCGGTTCCGGGTTCCGGGTTCGCTCGCGCTGCGCGCTCGGGTTCCGAGTTCCGGGTTCCGGGTCCCGAGTCTGGGTTCCGAGTCATGCGGGTATCGCTTCTCTTGCTGTGATCGCTTCCGCGACGGCCTTGCCGAATGCACGCGTGCCGACCGGCTCGCGCGTTGCCGAACTTTCATCGTTCGCGATGTCTTTCGTGCGCAGGCCGCGATCGAGCGTGTGCTCGACGGCGGCCTCGACCGCCGCGGCCTCATCGATGAGCCCGAGCGAATGCCTGAGCAGGAGCGCCGCGCTCAGGATTGCACCGATCGGGTTCGCCGCATCACGCCCCGCGATGTCCGGCGCCGAGCCGTGCACCGGCT
The DNA here is from genome assembly GCA_050732715.1 of Longimicrobiales bacterium. Taxonomy (GTDB): domain Bacteria; phylum Gemmatimonadota; class Gemmatimonadetes; order Longimicrobiales; family RSA9; genus JBOHRM01. The sequence continues at coordinate 468 of JBOHRM010000668.1, read as the reverse complement.
CGTACAGGCCCGCGCTCACCTGGCCGTTCGCGTCGAACCGCAGCGACGCGGACGGCAGCACGCCGATCGAGCCGGCGAGGACGGCCGCCTCGTCGGTCAGGATGTCACCGAACATGTTCTCGGTGACCACGACGTCGAAGTCCGCTGGCCGTTGCAGCAGATGCATCGCGAAGGCGTCGACCAGCACGTGCTCGATCTCGAGGTCAGGGAACTCGTCACGCATCACGCGAGTGGTCACATCGCGCCAGAGCCGCGACGTCTCGAGCACGTTCGCCTTGTCGACGGACGTGACGCGCCCGCGCCGCCGTCGCGCCAGCGTCGCGGCCGCACGCACCACGCGCTCGACCTCGACGGCGGTGTAGGTGCAGAGATCGGCGGCGCGCTCGCCGTGCGCGCGCCCGCGCGTTCGGACCTTCTTGCCGAAATAGATGCCGCCGGTCAGCTCGCGCACGAACAGCAGGTCCGTGC
>JBOHRM010000667.1:0-4681 GCA_050732715.1 Longimicrobiales bacterium | reverse complement strand
GACGTACGTCGCCGCCGCCGTGGTCAGACGCGGTGCTGATCCGGCGAACGCGCGGAGCACGCCCATGGCCGCATCACCGAGCGATTTCTCGTGCGTCAACGCCGTCAAGCGCAGCATCGTCAGCGCCATCATTGCGTTCGCGGACGGCATCGGCGAGTCGGCGATCGACAGGTGCGGCTGTTCCAGGGCAGCGACAGTGGCACGCTCGTCCGAAGGCCGGTCGAGCCGTGCGTCCGAGTGCGGGTCACGGAACCGATCCAGCGCGATGCGCACGAGCTCGCGCGCGCGAGCGATCAGCTCGGGCCGCTGGGTGAGCTCGAACGCATCGACCAGCGCCGCAGCGACGTACGCCTGATCCTCGAACAGCTCACCGGATGACGCGTCACCGACGCGGTGCACCACGCCACGCTGCGGCTGGAACGCGTCCGCCCAGATGCGGTCGAGTGCCCGCAGCGCGGCATCAGCGGCGCCCGGCGTCTCGCCGTAGCGTGCGGCCGCGAGGTGGCCGGCCGCGACGAGCGCGACCCAGCCGGAGTAGAGCGTCTCATCGACAAAAGGCCGCGGCCGTCGATCGCGTGCCCTCTTGAGTCGCGTGCGCGCGTCCGCGATCAGCGCCGTGGCCGTCCGCACATCGGTCTCGAGGCGAACGGCGACGCCGTCGAGATCCATGGCGCGGAACAGCACGTGACGCGACGGGTCGTGGTGCATCGCACCGCCGGGATCGTCCAGTCCGAAATGCAGCGTCGCCGCACGCACGAGCCGCGGCTCGGTCAGCTCTGCTTCGATCTCACTGCGCGTCCAGGTCCAGTAGTCGCCGTCATCGTCGGGACCGATGTCCGCGTCCTGCGAGGCCGGGAACCCGCCGCCGGCGACGAGCCCGGGCGCAACATCGGCGTAGTGCCCGACAATGCCGCGCACAACGTCGCGGAACGAAGCGTCGGACGTCGCCGCGAACGCGCGGGCATAGGTGACGAGCAGCACCCCGTTGTCATACGCCATCTTCTCGAAATGGGGGATGATCCACCGCGCATCCGTCGAGTAACGATGGAACCCGCCGCCCAGCTGATCGTAGAGCCCGCCGCGCGCCATACTCGTCAATGTTTCGGCGACGATGCGCCGCGTCCAGTCGTCACCGGTGTCCAGCCAGCGGTCGAGCAGGAGATCGAGCGCACCGGCGTTCGTGAATTTCGGTGCGCGCCCGAAACCGCCGTACCGGAAATCGAACGAGTGGGCCAGCTCTTCGACCGCCTCCGCCACGAGGGCGGCGGCCGGCTCACCCGGCTCGGCCTCGGTCCGGGCGTACTGCTCGAGCCGCGTTCGGATGCCGTCCGCGGCGTCGGTCGCCCGTGCCCGCTCCTCGCTCCAGACGCGAGAGACCTCGTGTAGAACCCGCTTGAAGGATGGGCGCCCAAATCGTTCATCCGGCGGGAAATAGGTGCCGCCATAGTACACGTCACCGGAAGGCGTGAGAAACGCCGTGAGCGGCCAGCCGCCCTGGCCCGTCAGAAGCTGTACGGCCCGCTGATAGCGTGCATCGACATCCGGCCGCTCGTCACGGTCGACCTTCACGGGGACGAACCGCTCGTTGATCAGCGCGGCCGTACTCTCGTCCGCATAGCTCTCCCGGTCCATGACGTGACACCAATGACACCAGACGGCGCCGATATCGAGGAGGATCGGCTTGTTCTCGGCGCGTGCCTTCTCGAACGCGGCCTCACCCCACGGCTGCCAGTCCACGGGCTGCGCCGCGCCGTGTTGCAGGAACGGGCTACGCTCACCCGCCAGGCCGTTGCGGGGTCGGGTCTCGGGCGCGCTCATCTCAGTTTCCCATGCCGCTGGCCCGGCACCAGCAATGGATGAAACGTATGGGCCGGTAAGGAATGCTCGCGCCAAGACGCCAAGCTCGCCAAGGGTACGCTAAGATCGCTCGGTAACGATCTTCGCGTTCCCTTTGCGCAGTTCGTGGCTTTGCGAGAGCATTCCTACCACGCGCCTTGCCGTGAGCCATCGGGTTTCTAATCAGTTGTCCATGGCGCTGTTGCGCCACCAGCGATCCCCTGAAACGGGGCGGCGGTGGGGAACCCGCAACGCGCAACCCGCCAACTCGCAACCCGTTTCTCCTCAGACGCGAGAGCTGGGACATATGTCGGAGAGCACACAGATCTCGCACCGAGGCGTCGGCGCCTTGCACACCGCGCGACCGTGGTCGATAAAGAGGTGTGCGAGGTCGGTCCACTCGTCGTGCGGGATCACCTTCATCAGGTCTTGCTCGATACGGACTGCGTCACGATGACGCGTGAGCCCGAGCCGGCCGCCGACGCGGGTGACGTGTGTGTCCACCACGATGCCGACGGCTTTGCCGAACGCATTGCCGAGCACGACGTTCGCAGTCTTGCGTCCAACGCCCGGCAGCGCGACGAGCTCCTCCATCGTGTCCGGCACTTTGCCGTTGTGGCGGTCCACGATCGCGCCGGACATGCCGAGCAGGCTCCGGGTCTTGTTGCGAAAGAACCCGGTCGGGCGGATCAGGCTCTCGAGCTCGTCCTGGTTCGCCGCGGCCATGTCTTCGACCTCGGGAGCTCGGGCGAACAGCGCCGGCGTGACCTGGTTGACGCGCTCGTCCGTGCATTGGGCCGACAAGATCGTCGCGGTCAACAGCTGGTAGGGGTTGCGATAATCGAGCGAACAGCGCGATTCCGGGTACGCGCGGTGCAGCCGCGCCAGGATCTCCGCGGCGCGCGCCCGCTTCCGCGCGATCGTCTCGCGGCCCCACCGTTTCCTGACAGGCGCCGCCCCCTTCTTCGCGGCTGCGCGCTTCGAGCTCCGGCCTTTCGACGATCCGACCTTTCGCCGCTTCCGCACCGGGGTGGTTCGAACGTTCGACTTCTCGGTATCCTTCACTTGCCTGCCCCGAAGAACGAGAGTACGGCGTCGAGGTCCCATGCGTTGACGACATCGTCCGCGCTCAGCCAGCCTTTTCTCGCCATCATCGTCCCTAAAAACACGTTGTCGAGCGCCCGCACGGAATGCGCGTCCGGGTTGATCGCGGCGCGCGGGCGATCGGCGCGTGGCGACGCCGGGGTCCCCGCGCGATGCACGTTGCGTGAGGTTGGGCACCACCAGCGCCAATCCAGATCCATGCGAAACGGGTCCGCGTTGATCTCGACCGCAACGCCGCGGCGGGCCGCGGCATCGAGCACGGCCTCGACGTCGAGCGCGTACGCGTCGCGCGTCAGCAACAGCCGGCCCGTCGGGTGGCCGAGCATCGAGAGGTGCGGGTTCTCGAGCGCACGCAAGACTCGCTTCGTCATCTCGTCACGCGGCATACCGAACGCCGAGTGCACCGAGCCGATCACGTACTCGAACGAGCCGAGCACGCGATCGCCATGCTCGGCGTAGTTGAGCCGGCCATCCGTCAGTATATCGGCCTCGATCCCTTTGAGCACGCGAACCTCGTCGCCACGCGCGTCGTTCCAACGGTCGATCTCGTCGTGCTGGCGCGTGATCGCGTCGAGCGTGAGGCCGCCGGCGTAGCTCGCGGCCTGCGAATGGTCCGCGATCCCGATATAGCGCCAGCCGCGCTCGCCCGCCGCTTCCGCGAGCTGCGCGATCGTCGACCGGCCGTCACTGTACGTGGTGTGGCAGTGAAAGCAGCCCTTCAGCTGCTCGGCCTCGATCAACGCCGGCAGCTCACCGGCCGCGGCCGCGCCGACCTCACCCCTCCCCTCGCGCAGCTCCGGCGCGATCCACGGAAGACCGAACGCCTCGTAGATCTCCGCCTCTGACTCGACGGAGCCCCGCCCTGGACGCACCGTGCCATGGTCGTGCAGCTCGGCCAGATGCGTCTCGCTCCCGGTGCGAAGCAGCCAGTTGGTCGCGAACTCGAGGGGCGGCACACACGCCAGCCGGATCACGAACCCGTCGGCGAATCGGCCCGTCACCACGCCGCCGTCGCGCCGGACATCGTCGATGCCCGGCATGGCGGTGAAGTCACGGATCACGCTCTCCAAGCCGTCGCCCGAGACGGACGCGACGACCTCGACGCCGCTGACCGTCTCGAGCCAACGCCGCATCTCACCGGCGAGCTCGACCCGCTCCGTGGCAGGCAACGAGCGGAGATAGCCGACGACCCGGTGCGCGGGCTCGAGCGCCTGACTCGTGCGCCGGCGGCCGGTGGCACCGCGGATGAACCCGGCACCGAGCACGAGCTTGTCCTGCATCCGCTTGCCGAACCCGCGCAGCCCGGCGATTCGCCCTTCCGCGGCTGCGCGCTCGAGCTCTTCGACGCTGGTCACACCGAGCTTCTCGTGCAGCTCGCGAACGCGGCGCGCGCCGAGACCCGGCACGGCGAGCAGCTCGCGCAAGCCGTCGGGCGTGCGGCTGCGCAGGTCGAGGTAGTACTGCGACGTGCCGGTCTCGACCAGCTCCCGGATCACGCGCGCGGTGGCCGGGCCGACGCCGCGGATCGACTCGACGCGGCCGGCACGGACCAGTGCGCCGAGGTCGCGGTCCAGCTTCTCGACAACACGCGCGGCCATGAGGAACGCGCTCGCCTTGAATCGGCTTTCGCCCTGCAACTCGAGCAGTGTGCCGATCTCCGCGAGCACCAGAGCGATGGCATGTTTATCCATGTCGCAGAAAACGCGAATGATGAATGCGGAATGATGAATGCGGAATGATG
>JBOHRM010000666.1:0-3209 GCA_050732715.1 Longimicrobiales bacterium | reverse complement strand
CGTGGGGACCGTTCCTCCGGTTCGGCGAGACGGCGAGCGCGCCGCCGATCGTCGGCGAGCCCGTGATGGTCGAGGCCGAGGCGCGGTTCGGCGAGATCGCGTACCGCCGCGTGCGCGCGGCCGGTTCACTGGACACGCAGCTCGGGCGCGTCCTCCTCTCCGCCGCCGCGCAGGTCTCATTCGCCAGCCGGGAGACGCCGCCGGACGCACTCGTCGCCCTCGGCGACCAGCATTTCATCCCCGGGCTCCGCTGGGGCCGCGACCGCGGCCGCGAGACCGTCGCCGGCGGCGTCGACGTCGCCTATCCGATCATCCTCGACGGCCACCTCCGCTTGCGCGTGCGCGCCGGCTACACCAACGATGTGATCAACGAGATCGATGAGGACGGCGGCTGGATCGGCGGACTCGGCGTGGCGGGCGTATGGCTGACGCCGATCGGCGGCGCCACGGTCGGCGCCGGTCTGACCGACCGCGGCGACTGGCGGGTTGACGTGACCATCGGAGGAGGCGGGTGACGGCGGTGACGGCGGTGCCGGCGCTCCTGCTCATATCGAGGAATGATGAATGATGAATGCGAAATGATGAATGGGGCACGACGACTCCGCCGTTCCATTCATCATTCATCATTCATCATTCATCATTCATCATTCATCATTCATCATTCATCATTGTCGTTTGTTCACCGGTACCTCGACGACGATGCCGAACGGCATGAACTCGCTCGTGCCGCCGTCGGTGAAGACGCCTTCGTATTTCACCTCGATGCCGAGCAGCACGTCGTCCAGGTCGAACTTGTAGGCGATCCCGCCGAAGATGCCGAACTCGAGCTGCCCGCTCGATTCGATGCGCAATCCGCTCTCGAGGATCGGCTCGATCGTGTCATCGACGTCGACGTAGTACAGTCCGGGTCCGCCGCCGAGGAACAGGCCGCCGAGCTCGCCGGTGCGTAACACAGTCAGCTCGAGGTTGAGCAGCGCGCCCAGGATGTTGAGCCGGTTGCCGGAGCCGAGGTCGTCATTGCCCGGCAGCGAGCGATAGACGAGGTCGAAGCGGAGGCCGGCGGGCCAGCCCTCGCGGTCGAGCCCGACGTTCGCCTGTGCGAACCAGCCGAGGTCGAAGAAGTTCGAGATGTCACTGACCGGGAGGACGGCGCCGCCGCCCGCGCCCACGGTCACGAGCACGGATTCCTGGGCCCGGGCCCGCTCGGGCAGCCCACTGGCCGCGACGAGCAACGCACCCAACACGAGCGACCTATGGCGCATGTTCCTCCTTCTGCCGACCTACTTCATCGGGCGCTCGAGCCCCGGCCCGGGCCGGCCCGCCACGGGTCGCTGAGGCAAGTTTCGGGCGCGGGGTGTCGCGACAACCGATTCCGCACGCCGTCTGTCTAACGTGCGGACCCCTTCGCGAATCTGCGGAACTCGGAACTCGGAACCCGGAACCCGGAACCCGGAATGGAGGCGCTCGAATGTTTGGGAAGCGACGTGCGACGATCATGCTGCTGGCGTTGGTGCTCGCCCCGTCGGCGGCGGCCGCCCAGCGCAGCGATGAGGAGTGGCTGCGCGACTGTGACGACTACGGTGACGATCGGCTCGTCCGCGTGTGCGACGTGCGTGTCGAGCGCGTGCCGGCGCCCGGCACACCGATCCGCGTCGACCCCGGCGGCAACGGCGGCGTATCGATCGAGGGCTGGGCCGGTACCGGCATCGAGGTCCACACCCGCATTCAGGCGCGGGCCGAGACGGAGGCGGAGGCGCGCGAGATCGCCGACGCGGTGCGCATGGTGGTGAACGGCGGCATCGCCGCGGACGGTCCCCCGCGCAGCCGCGACGCGAACTGGCACATCAGCTTCGTCGTCTACGTCCCCACCAGCTCCGACCTCGACATTTCGACGCGCAACGGCCCGCTCTCGGTCCGCGGCGTGAGCGGACGGATGACGCTCGATGCGCAGAACGGCCCACTGTCATTGCACGATACCGGTGGCGACGTTCATGCACGGACACAGAACGGGCCGATTACGATTGTACTCAGCGGCGACCGCTGGCAGGGCGCCGGCCTCGATGCGGAGACGCAGAACGGCCCGCTCTCGCTGACGATCCCCGAGGGGTACAACGCGGCGCTCGAGACCGGCACGACGAACGGCCCGTTCACGTCGGACATCCCGCTGACCGTGACGCTGCGTGGTAGGCTGCGCGCGCCGATCCGCTCGACGCTCGGCCAGGGCGGGGCGCCGATCCGCGTGATCACGAGCAACGGGCCGTTGCATATCCGAAATGCGAGGTGAGGAAGAACAAATGATGAATGATGAATGCGAAATGATGAATACGGGACGGCGATTCGCCGTTCCATTCATCATTCATCATTCATCATTCATCATTTGCTGAAACGAGCATACGCACCCGTACCGTCGTTCCGCCGCCGGGCTCGCTCTCGGCGGTCACGCCACCACCCCAGCTCTCGACGATGCGACGCACGATTGGCAGGCCGAGCCCCGCGCCCATCGTCCGCGTCGAGAAGTGCGGCTCGAAGATGCGCGGCAGCAGCTCGGGCGGGATGCCGGGCCCGTCATCGCACACCTCGAGCTCGACGCGGCCGTCCGACTGGTGGGCGCGCACCAGCACGGTGCCGTGTCCCTCGAGCGCGACGCGCGCGTTCTCGAGGAGATTCAGGATCACTTCCTTCAGCTCGCCGGTCCGCGCCTGAGCGGCGGGCAGCCGCGCCTCGACCTCGCCGCCGTAGCGCACGTTCGGGTCACCGGCGCGGTAGAGCGTGAGCGCGTCCTGGACCACGGCGCCGACATCGACCGGCGCGAGCGGGCCCGAGAGGTCGCCGGGCGCGCCGTAGCGTGAGAACGCGCGCGCGATCTCGGCGAGACGATCGATCTCGGTCAGGATCTGGCCGACGTTGTCATCGAGGATGCGGCCGAAATCGGAGTGGCCGTCGCGATACGCGCGTTGCGTGTGCTGCACGGCGAGCTTGATCGGCGTGAGCGGGTTCTTGATCTCGTGCGCGATCTGCCGCGCCATCCCGCCCCACGCGAGCACGCGTGCCGTGCGCAGCTCCTGCGTGCGCGCGCGCCGCAGCCGCCGGGTCATGCGGTTGAACGAGGCGACCAGCTGGCCGAACTCGCCCGGCGGCTCCGGCAGCCGGACCTTGAGCTGACCCGCGCCCACCGCCGCGGCCGCGGCGCGCAGCGTGCCGATCGGCCC
>JBOHRM010000665.1:0-1779 GCA_050732715.1 Longimicrobiales bacterium | reverse complement strand
ACCACGATGTAGCGCAGGTTCTCGAAGAACTGCGCCCACTTCGTGTGGTGCGGCAGGATACCCTGGTGCAGCATGTCGGGGTTGGAGACGACGACGTCGCCCCGCGTGCGCACGGCCTTGCGCGCGTCGCCGGGCGTGTCCCCGTCGAACGTGTAGGCGCGCACGCCCAGCCCGCCCGCCTCGTTCAGCTCGAGCAGCTCGGCGACCTGGTCCTGTGCGAGCGCTTTGGTCGGGAAGAGGTAGAGCGCCTTGGTCCGGCGGGTCAGCGCGTCGTGCAGGACCGGCAGGTTGTAGCAGAGCGTCTTGCCGGACGCGGTCGGCGTCACCACCACCACATGCCGGCCCAGCCGCGCCGTTTCCCACGCCTCGAGCTGATGCGAATACAGTCGCTCGATGCCTCGCCCGGCGAGCGCCGCGGCCAGCCGCGGGTCGAGATCCGCCGGCAGCGGCGCGTACCGGCCCTCGAGTGCGGGGACGACGAGCTGACCGGTGATGCGGCGCTTGAATTTGGCCTCGAGCCGACGGGCAAGACCGCGGACCGGGTCGCCCGCCGCCAACCAGGCCGCCGATTCGGGGTCGGACTCCGTTGGGGGCTCGACAGCGGAAGCCATGCTGGCTTCCGTCCGTGCCTCGACCTCGGGCTCCTCCGCGAGATCGGAGGTACCGTGCATGTCGCGTTCGAGCGCCGCGCCAGTCCGAGTCATGGATGCCGGTTTCCGAAGGAACATGATCACAGTACCGCTAAACCGAACAATACCCGAAGATAAGGTCTGCCCGGTTCGCGCACAACAACGGCGTGGATGCCAGACGACATAATGAGCGCGACGAACCGCGAATGGTCCACCGTTATCGGCGGATCCACGACGGTGACTTCCCAGGTGTTTAAACGCAACGGTTGTGAGTTGGCGCATACCGCGGGCGACTGGAGGGCGTTCCCAGCCGGAAACGCCAGGGGCCGCGGCCGGTGGAGCCTGTCCCGAGTAGAGACACGGCGTAAACCTCGGCCGATGGCGCAAGCGCTTCAGCTAGTGGCCCGTCACTGAGGTTCTGACGGCCTGCGCGCGCCGCTGCATCGCGCGGAGCATCGTTGCACGTCGGTCACATAGCGTTGGCTATGCTCCCTCCTCGCGCCTTGCTCCGCACGCGCTTCGCCGCGCTCGGCATCATCATAACCTCGATGACGGACCACTAGTGATCCGTCCCGGAAGTTCCTGCGCATCGAGAACGCCGATGCGCCCGCAACGTCTGGGGGTCCGTAGCCGAAACGAGTGGCGCGTCAGCCATCCCCGCCGCGCAACGACCGGCGCGCTCGGACCCGCGCCCGCCCGAGCCCGCCGATTCGCCACATCCGCTGCTCCGCCTCGACCCGAGACCAGTCGATCCTGTCCACAACAGCGCGCCAGACGGCCCAACCCGAGACCGCACCCACGCCGGCGACCAAAACGAACCCGCCGATCAAGGCAGCCACGAGGGAGTCCCCGCGATCGACATAGAAGATGAGCGCCGCAACCGCCGTCCCGACCGCGAACGCCGCAATCCCCACTACCGCACCCAGCAGCACCGCCACGAAGGCGGGGCTCAAAGATCCGGCTCGCACCGGACCGCTCGTCGCACCGTTCTCACGTTCAGGCATGCTTTCATTCATGGCGTCTCGTGGGGGCGCTGTCCATAGCAGAATCGGTCATTCGCGACCCGCGACGGCCACAGCTCCGGGCGAGGCTTCGCGCGCGATGCCGCCGCGGCGGAGCGCGATGATCTCGTGGGCAGACGCTGTGGTAT
>JBOHRM010000664.1:0-6300 GCA_050732715.1 Longimicrobiales bacterium | reverse complement strand
GTAGAGTCCCGTGAACTTCGCCGATTCTCCAACGAGCTCGCTGCCCGTTGGCAGCCCGGTGCCCGGTTTGCCTTTCGTGGGAGCCCGCTGAGCCCCGACTGCGGCAGCCCGCCTGCTGCCCATGCAGTAGTGCGCGACGTTCGCCGAACCCTCCCGGAGTTTCACAAAATCGTTGATGTTCGGCCGATCTCCTGCTGAACTGCCTTTCTTGAACGCGATCACCCTGTCGAGAGCACCGGCACCATGGCCACGACACGGATTGCGACCGCCGTGTCCGCGGGTTTTCCATGGTCGCTGGCACACACCGAACCACAGCGCCCGGTATCTCTGCCAAGGCTTCGCTGATCGGCTGCTCGAGCAGCCGGCAAACCGCCTGCACCGAATCCGGCAAAGGCTCGCCCTTCTCGATCACGTCAAGTGATTTATCGCTGAACGACGGCTTCGTGTGGATGTTGACACATATCACGATGTTCAAGGTCTCGTTAGACGGAATTCGTGATTGCGCTGACCATCGTCCCACGGGGCCGAATCGTTGGTGGCTCCGGTTTCGCCGTCGGTGATCGTCAGGTTGAACGTCTCGGCGTGCGCTGCGCCGTCGTAGTCCACACCGATGTAGAGCCCGTTCCCCCAATCGCCCTTGCTCAGCGCTGTGATTCGAAGCGAGTCAGTGCCTCCGCTCACCTCATCCCTAGTAGTCATCGTCGCTTCGGTTGCCCAAGGCGCGGAATCCGAACGATATGGCTCTCGGATCCGCCGTTCTGGAAGAAGTGCTGAACTGCGTAGCTCAACTCGCTGTCGTAGACCAATCCGCCAAAATGCCGCTCGAAGTTACCGAAGCTGAGGATTCTCTTCGCACGATCATCAATCCCGCGCTTAGTGTATCCGACGAACGGTACTCCTCGTGTTGGCAGAGAGTTTCCAGCGTGAGTCCCCAAACGACAATCTTCCATCCGTGGCAGGTTGTTCATCGGCCGCGCAATGTCGAAGTCCTGAGGATCATCGTGGTCTGCGCTGCTACAGGCCCTGAATCCGGGACCGAATCCTTAGGCCGCCTGGAGCTCGCAAGTGCCGACGACGCGTAGGCGCGCAGCCTGTTTGGCTGCTGCCCATTCTGCGTTGCCAGGATCCACGAAGGTGACGAGTGATTGCGCGTCACAGTGCCTCGGTTTGGTTCTGCAGCGGTCGTCGCACTGTCAATTCTGGCACGCGCGACGGCTCAGCATAACTACCTGAATGGGTAGGATGGCGGCGAGCGCCGCTTAGGCTGTGAGCGTTCTCACAGCAGGCGCTCGGTGAACGCCTAGGCGACGGCTTCGGTCTTCGAGTGGACCTGGAGCTTGACGTAGATGTTCTTCAGATGGAACGAGACGGTGTTGACGCTGATGCCTATCGCTTGTGCGGCGGTCTTCTTGTGGCAGCTGTCGATGAGGAGCCGCCGCAGCATGCTTGCCTGCGGCGTCAGGCGATAGTCGGTGTGCGGCGGGGGGCGGAACTCACGGAATAGCTCGACGACCCGGCGAGCGACCTCCGGAGACACCGGGGCGCTGCCGCTCGCCACCTCTCTGAGCGACTCGAGACGGCGCGCCGGTGGCGTGTTCCTGAGCAGGTAGCCTGAGGCGCCGGCGCAGGGCGCGGCGAACACTTGGTCGTCGCTGTCGTGTACCGTCGGTGCCACGATCGGCACCTCGGGCATGCGCTCGCCTAACGGCTTGATGCCCTCGATACCGGGCATGCCGGGCAGTCCGAGGTCGGTGACGTTCGGCACGTTCATGGGCATCGGCCCTGCGAACGGCCGGTCGATGGCCGAGCTGCTCTATGGCATTGCCGCTGTGACCTCGGCGCGTCCAGCCCGGCGCACAGCTCCGCCTGCCATTCAGGGGGGCCGCGACTCGTGGTATTCGAGCGTTGCCAGCGCGGTGTCAGCGAGCGCGCGGAAATCAAGCCCGACTCGACCTCGCGTGTGAGATCGAAGCGGGCAAAGCCCGAGCCGATCGCCGACGACGTCAGGTGCAGCGCCATCTTGGGAACACATATGAAATGAAGCCTCCCTGAACACCTTGGAGTTCGAGTAGATGTCGTACTGTGCGGTTCCTCGATGGTCGGCCTGTCGACTCACCGGGAGCCGGGCGGCCGGGTCCCGCTGCCTTCGAACACCAGAAGCTGCATGTAGTCGACGATGTCGCGCCGGTCCTGTTCGCTCAGGCATTCAGCGGGTTCACAGCAGGCGCTCGAGCAGCGCCTTGGCGACGGCTTCGGTCTTCGAGTGGACCTGGAGCTTCACGTAGATGTTCTTCAAGTGGAACGAGACCGTGTTGACGCTGATGCCCATCGCCTTCGCCGCGGTCTTCTTGTGGCAGCCGTCAACGAGCAGCCGCAGCAGCGCGCTCTCCTGCGGCGTCAGCCGATAGTCCGCGTGCGCGGGAGGGCGGAACTCGCGGAACAACTCGACGACGCGGCGGGCGATCTCCGGGGACATGGGGGCGCCGCCGCTCGCCACCTCCGTGAGCGACTCGAGCAGGCGAGCCGGCGGCGTGTTCTTGAGCAGGTAGCCTGAGGCACCGGCGCACAGCGCGGCGAACACCTGGTCGTCGGTGTCGTATACGGTCAGGGCCAGGATCGGCACCTCGGGCAGGCGCTCCCGTAACAGCTCGATGCCCTCAATGCCGGACATGCCCGGCAGCCCGAGGTCGGTGAGAATGACGTGAGGGTGGTCGTGAGCGATACCCGCGAGTGCGCTCTCCATAGTGGGATAGCTGCGCGCGCAGCGGAATCCCGGCGTACCGTTGATGAGCACCGCCAGGCCCTCGCGCACGTCGGGCAGGTCTTCGATGATCACTACGTCGAGCGGCGCCGGCGAAGGAGCCGCCAGCGCTTGGCCGGGATCGTATGCCATAGACAGCGAGACGGTTTGTGTACGGGTTATCCGCAATCTTACCGCCTCCGTGACGCTGCCGTCACCTACTCATGAGGGTGGGGCCGAGATGGGCTGGCTCTTGCGACGGCATCACGCCGGCGATGAGGTTTGACGTCGAGCGGCAGGTGCAGCCGCACCGCCGTCCCCTCTCCGGGACGCGACGTCACGTCTAGTATTGCCCCCAATCGCTCGGCGCGCCGGCGCATGCTGAGGAGTCCGTTCCCGTCGCTCATCGCTCGCGGGTCGAACCCGCATCCGTCGTCTTGGACCTCGAGCGCGAGCGAGGGGCCGTCGACGTCGAGCCGCACGTGCGCCGTTGAACACCCGGAATGACGAGCCGAGTTGTTGACCGCTTCCTTGAAGATGAGAAAGAGGTCGCGGCGCAGTCCGACGGCCAAACGGCGATCTCCGTCGTCGTCGGGCGCGTGGAAGCTCAAGGAGACATCGCGTTGTGTGTAGACGTCTTCGGCGTGCTCGCGCATCTTGCGAGCCAGGTCCCGCAGGCTCTCGCGTTCGGGGTTGAGCGCCCACACGATTTCGCTCAGACCGGACACTGACTCACGCGCCAGCTCCGCGATGGACGTGAGGCGGCGGTCAAGGTGTGCCCCGTTGGATGCAGACTGTTGGCGAGCCACTTCGCTCAGGATCGCGATACGCGTCAGATTCGCGCCGATATCATCGTGGAGGTCGGTGGCGATGCGCGTGCGCAGGTTAACCACTTCGAGGAGGCGCGCCACGCGGTAGCGATACAGGCCCGCCACGGCCGCCGCCGTCGCGAGGGCGGCCAGGCCCAGTACCCACCAGCGTTGCCAGAGGGGAGGAAGGATCGTGAAGCCGAAGCTGGCGGCGGCCTCGCCGTGCAGGCCGTCGGCGTTCACCGCGCGCACCAGGAACCGGTATGCACCCGGCGAGAGGCTCGCGTAGTAGATCGAACGCTCCCCTGACGGCTCGCTCCAATCCTGATCGGCGCCATCCAAGCGGACCTGATAGCGCAGCTCCTCGCCGGGCCCGGAGCCCGGCGCCACGAACTCGATCTGAACCTGATTCTGCCGTACGGGGAGCTCCAGCCGTTCCACTTCTGATTCGCCGACCGCCGATATCGGCAGGCTTCGCCCGCCGGTCCGCACTCCGGTGATGTAAGCGGGCGGCGGCGGCGGCGACGCAGTGCGCCGCGGCAGCAGTCTCACCAGTCCGCTCGAGGAGCTGAACCACAGCGCGCCGTGGCGGTCGCGAAGCGCCGCGTTTATTTCACCCACGGGTAGCCCGGCGCTCGACGCGTAGCGTCTGACGCGGCCGGTCTCCGGATCGAGCTGATCGATTCCGCTTGCCGTTCCTGCATAGATGTAGCCGAACCGATCCTCCACGACGGCGTGCACCTCGTTGCTCGAGAGGCCCTGGACCATGGTGTAGCGGGAGAACGTCGGGGTCTCGGCCTCCGGGTCGTCTGACCTACCGAGCCCTCCGTGGTAGCTCGCCGCCCACAGCCGGCCCCGAGAGTCGACCAGCAGATTCCACATTGCGCCGGTGGGCATATCCCCGTCGAAGCCGAACCGCTCGAACCGTCCGCCGCGATAGCGTGCCAGCCCGGCGTCGCCGCTGCAGCCGATCCAGACATTGCCGCCGCGATCCTCGGCGAAGGAGCTCACGTAGCAGGTGTCGAATGATGGCAGGCCGTCGCGTTCGTGGTAGTGCTGGAACGAGCCGGTATCGCGCCGCCAGCGCGAGAGGCCGCTGGGACGCACCCCGTTGCCGACGGTGCTGATCCACACGTCACCACGTGAGTCCTCGAAGAGGCGCAGCACGACGTCGGCCGCCAGCCCGTGGGCTCTCGTGTAGACGGCTCGGGGCGTGGCTCGAGCGAGCTCCTCGAGAGTGCGAACCCCGGAGAATCGGAACAGACCGGCGCTGGAGGCGATCCACCAGTCCCCGACACGATCTACGATCATCGTCTGGTTCCATCCCCAAGTTCCGAGCCCTCGGAGCGCCGGGATCTCGACGCTGACAAAGCTGTCGCCGGTGAAACGGCTCACGGACCAGCCGCTCGACGAAGCCCAGCCCGCCACGAGGAGGTCCCCCGTCCTGGTTTCGAGCAGCGTGTTGGGCCACCTCATCAAACCATCGCCGGCATCGAAGGTCGTGAAACCACCGGCGAGTATCCGTGATGCGCCTCCTGACGACGTCGCCACCCAGAGGTTCCCGTTGCGGTCCTCCGCTACATCCAGAACCTCGTGGTACGGCAGGCCGTGCTGGTCATCGTAGACGCGCACGCGATAGTCGGATCCGTCAGCGGTGGGCAGCAGATGCAGCAGGCCGGCATTGCTGCCGGCCCACAGTTCGCCGTCGGCCGCCTGGAAGATTCTGTTGATCCGACGTGTGGGGAGCCCGTCCTCGGAGGTGTAAACGCGGACGCCCACGGGCTGGTGCGAGACCGGATCGAGCGAGATCCGCGCCAGTCCGCCCGTGAGGGTGCCGACCCATATCCGGCTTTCGCGATCCGCCACCAGCGAGTGCACGTTGGTCCGGCCTGGTAGGCTGTCGGTGATCGCGTAACGCTTGACTCGCCCCCCCGGCAGGTGCCTGAAGATGCCGCCCCCCGTCCCGATCCAGATCGCCCCCGAGGCGTCCTCCATTAGAGCGCCGACGGCTTGCGCTTCGAGATTATCCGCCTCGACGAGGTGCACGCGGACCAGACGCACCTCTCCACCGTCAGAGTCATCGATACGGTACAGCCCGCCCCAGGTGCCCACCCACACGACGCCCGAGCGATCCTCGAGTAGAGACATGACGTAAGCCGATCGACCGCCATTCCCGGCGGTGAACGTCGTGAACATCGCGCCATTCGTCTTGCCGTCGGTCGCCGCGGCCACGCCCGGCATACCCGCAGGATCGAAGCGAACGAGCCCGCTGCGCGTCGCGACCCAGTACACGCCCGCACGCGTCTCGAGCAGATCGTTGATGACCGCGCTCGGCAGCCCGTGCTCGATGCCGTACGTCGTGAAGCCGTAACCATCGAACCGCGAAAGGCCCTCCCGCGTGCAGAACCACAGAAAACCGCGAGAGTCCCGCACGATCCGGTGGATGACGTTGTTCCCCAACCCGTCCGCGGTTGTGTATGTATGGATGGCCAGGCGTTGGGCGCAGGCGAGCGCTGGGAACGCCGAGGCGAGCAGGGCGAGCAGAACAACGGCGCGCGGGCGAACCATAGGTGTCGATGTGGTGGGTCAGTGGCGGGCCCGGTGTCCCCAATGGCGACAACAGCTTGTGAATACTAATGCAGAGGGGGTGCGCGCGATATGGCGGTGCACGCGTGGCTGAGCGCATCTCGTACGCGTATACGATGGTCGGGACGCGCGTGCCCTCCCCTTAGTTCGCTAAGTAAAGCTATC
>JBOHRM010000663.1:0-3065 GCA_050732715.1 Longimicrobiales bacterium | reverse complement strand
GTGAACCTGATCAGCGGGAGGCAGGGGCTCGGTCAGCGCAGCTGGCCGGGCCTTTGCCCGTTGGTGCCGGGCCGGTCGCCGCGCTCGGGGAGTCGCTGCGATCGCTGGGTGCCGAGGTCGATGTCCTTGAGGCGATCGAGCTCTTCCTGCAAGGTTTCGAGCTCGCCCTCGCGCCGGCGGAGATCGTTCTCGAGCCGGTCGGCGATTTTGCGGAGGGTTTCGTTCTGCTCCTCCTGAGCGACGAACCGCGACTCGAACCACCGGATCCGTTCTTCTAGCCGCTCGATCTCGTGGGCCAGGGTCCGGATCTCGTTCTGGAGCTCACGCTCGCGTAAGGTGTTCTCGGTTCGGATCCGCTGCATCTCATCGAGCAGCGCGATGAAGCTGAGCGCGGCCGGCACCTGATCGCTGGCCGGGTAGCGGCGGACGAGCTCTTCGAGCAGTGCGCGCGCGCGATCCGGGTCGAATGCGCTGCTGTAGGGGGAGCCGAACACCTGCGCGGCTCTGAAGAGCGAGCGTTCATCGCCGCGCAGCGTCGAGTCGGCGGCGAACTCGAGTGCTGCATCGGACCACCGCTGCGCCTCGAAGTACCGATCGAACCGCGTGGTGGCGCACCCAGCGGACACGAGCACGCACGCGAGCGCAAGACAACGTACGCCGGTCATCACTTCGATCATGAGCGTACGGGCTCGGGAGCGGGCACCGCGACTTCGATCGTGGGGCGTGGCGGGACGCGGAACGCCCCCGGCAAGAGCAAGTGGAACACGCTGCCGCCGCCCGCGCGATCCGTGACCCAGATACTGCCGCTGTGGGCGGTCACGATCTCGCGGCAGATGGTCAGGCCGAGGCCCACGCCACGCCCGCGCACGCCCCGGCCCTCGGCGGTCTGATAGAACCGCTCAAAGATTCGTTCCTTGTGCTCATCAACGATGCCGGGCCCGCGATCAGCGACCGTGATGTGGGCTGCCGTCCCGGCCGGCTCATTCGACTCGATGGTGCGCCAGTGCTCAGCGGGGATGTCCGGTGGCCGCGAGGTCAGTGTGTGCAGCTTGAGCTCGATGTCTGCGAGCGGCGGCGAGAACTTCAGCGCGTTGTCGATCAGGTTGTCGAGAACCTGGAGGATGCGGTCGGCATCGGCCTCGAGGAGGATCGGCTCGAGCGGCAGATCGTTGATGATGCTCGAGCTGTGCGCGACGCCGTTTCCGTGCCGGCCTGCACCCGCTGCGGGGAGCAGCTCCGCGGTGGGCTCCTTCTGCGCGATGGCGCGTTGGACGAGGCGGACCAGGTCGAGCACGTGGCGTTGAGGCGCGAGCATGCCCGCTTCGAGACTCGCCATGTCCAGCAGCTTCGAAAGCATCCCCGACAGGCGCTGGCCGCTCTGGTAGTTGAGCCGAAGCAACCGCTGCTGCTTCTCGGTGAGTGGCCCTGGCAGCTCATCGAGCAGGATGTCGATGGTCTCTTGCATCGATGCGAGCGGCGTCTTCAGGTCATGTGAGACCTTGGAGATGAAGTCGCGTTTCATCGCGTCCAGCTCACCGAGCCGCTCGGTCATGATGTTGAAGTCACGGCCGACCTGGGCGAACTCGTCACCACGGTTCGTGTCGAGACGGTAGTCGAAGCGGCCGCGCGCGACTTCGCGCGTTCCCTCCTTCAGCCAGTTCAGCCGTTCCGAAATCGAGCGCAGTATGAGCGCCGAGATCAGCACGCTCAGGATCACGACCGCTCCGCCGGCGACCCAGGACAGGCGTTCCGCCTCCCGGGCGGCGGCGGCCGCGCGCTCGCTACGCGCGCCATTTGCGGCCTCCGACGCGTCGCTCAATCGCCCCGTTTGCGCTCGCAAGGAATCGAGCGTCCGCCTCAGCGCGATGGAATCTCTCGCGCTCCCTTCCAGCTCCTCGAGCTGATCCACGAACGGGCGAAACACGGCGAATTCGTTTGCGAGCGCCGTGGCTTCGAAGCGCTCACGCTCGCTGAGACGGACCGTGTCGAGATGGCGCAACTCCGTCTCGTAGTCGCGAACCACTTCCTTGAACCGCTCGGCGTACCTGCCGTCCCGCGTCAGCCAGTACTTCGCGGCGTTCTCTTCGAGCTGCGTGATCCGGTCCGACTGGCTGATCGCGGTGTTGTAGAGGCGCAGCGAGGCTTGGGCGAGATCATCGCCAGTCGTTACGAGGTTGCGCGTGGTACGGACGTGATACGCGAGCACCGCGCCGAGCACCATCACGAGCAAACCGAACGCGGCTGCCAGCTTTGTGGCAACCTTCATGGACCGCTATTCCTTGCCGTAGGCTTTGAGCTTGTTGCGAATCGTCTTCACGTCGACGCCGAGTTGCCTCGCCGCCTCCGCCTTGTTGTTGCTCACGCGCTCGAGCGTTCGCAGGATCAGGGCACGCTCGGCCTCGGCCAGCGTCGCGCCGGAGGGCAGGGTGATCGTGGGCTCGCCGCCGCCCTTCAACGCCTGGAGATAAGGCGGCATATGCAGCGCCTCGATCCAGCCCGAACGCGCAACGATGACCGCACGCTCGATGACGTTGCGTAGCTCGCGCACATTGCCCGGCCAGTCGTACGCCTTCAGCAGCTCGGCGGTCGCATCCCTCACACCCTCGACCCCCATCTGGTGCTTCCTCGTGAACTCGCGGACGAAGTGGCGCGTCAGCAGGGGTATGTCGCCCGGCCGCTCGCGCAACGGCGGCACCAAAAGCTCGAAGACGTTCAGCCGGTAGAACAGATCCTCACGCAGCCGCCCATCGCGGACCGCTTCGCTCACCGGGCGGTTCGTCGCCGCGAGGACGCGAACGTCGAAGGTGATCTCTTTGCTTCCGCCGAGCCGGCGCGTGCGACCGTCCTCGAGGATGCGCAGAAGCTTCGGCTGGAGCGGCGTCGGCATCTCGGCGATCTCATCGAGGAAGAGCGTGCCGGCGTTGGCAAGCTCGAAGCAGCCGGGCCGCGACCGCGTGGCGCCGGTGAACGCGCCTTGCTCGTGCCCGAAAATCTCGCTCTCGATCAGGCCTTCGGGGATCGCCGCCGCGTTGATCGCGATGAACGGCTTGTCGCACCGTGTACTG
>JBOHRM010000662.1:0-4578 GCA_050732715.1 Longimicrobiales bacterium | reverse complement strand
GCGACCTATTGTCCGGAAGGGCCCGGCGGGTCGACGTGCAGCACCGTCATCATGCCGGACCCGAGGTGCTCGGCGATGTGACAGTGCAGCATCCAAGCGCCCGGGTTCGAGGCGTCGATCAGCAGGTCGACGGTGGAACCGACGGGGATGATCGTGGTGTCCTTCCATACGAGGTTTTTCGTGGCGACGCCATCGCGGGAGACCACGAGCATGCGCTGGCCGTGGAGGTGGATCGGATGCTGCATCGGGTGGAACGAGCGTGGGTCGTTGAAGATCCTGAGCTTGATGACGGATCCTGCGTTCGTGTGCCAGTCGATGTCCATGTTCTGCTTGCCCGTCTCATCATCGCGCAGGATCCAGCGGACCTGTTTGCTGGTAGAGAGCCAGTTCATGACGGGCATTCCGTCCGCCCACTCGACGGGCGCGGCGTACGCGGTATCGATGCTCATGAACTGAACCGTGAGCAGCGGCAGGCCCGAGGTCTCGACCGTCAGCGTAATGCTCTTGTCCGGCGGCTTGTCGAACCACGCGCGGTACTTTTCGATCTCGCGCGAGACCTCCGTGTTCTCGCGCAACGTCTCGAACCGCGTGGTGTGATCGGGAGTGACAGCCGAGTCGTCGACGGTGACGATTCCGAGTGTGTCGACTTCGGCCTCGAACTCACCACGGTAGTGGTTGATCGCCTGGACGGCGTTGATGAAGGCGTGCCGGCCGGGTCGATCGAAGAGAACGTCGACGACGTAGCGTTCGGCCGGCGCCAGCACCACGCTCGATACGCGCTCCTCGCGCTCGAATCGGCCGACATCGGAGGCGATGACCTTCATCGGTGCGCCGTCGAACGACAGGTTGTACGTGCGCGAGCTGGAGACGTTGGTCAGATAGAACCGGACGACTTCGTTCTTCTTAACGACGAGCGAGTAGTCGGGCTCGCCGTTCACGAGCAGGACGTTGCCGAGACGTCCCATCAACGCGAAGTCTGGCCCTTCCCTACCGAACGGGATGAGCGTGTCTCCGTTCATGAGCAGGTCGCCGAGCGCCAGCACCTCCTCTAGGTTCACGGGCCCATAGTAGTCCGGCTCTGGCGCGTCGACGAGCATGTTGCCGAACAGTCCCATCGCCTGTTGGATATCCTCGCGCACGTGCGGATGGTACCAGTAGATGCCGGCGTCGGGGAAATGCACGGTGTAGACAAAGCCGCCGCCCGGCTCCACGGCCGGCTGGGTGACATCGGGAACGCCATCGGAGCGGCTGTCCAGCCGTACGCCATGCCAGTGGACGGTGGTCGGGAGATCAATTCGGTTGCGGAATCGCACCGTGATCGTCGCGTCGCGCCGCACGCGGATGAGCGGCCCCGGCACCTGCCCGTTGAAGCCGTACATCGTGAAGGTCTGACCCCGGATCGTCTGGCGCACGAGCTGCGCTGTGAGATCGAGCGTGTCGCCATCACCGAGCCGGACGAGCTCTCGCGAGCGCGCCGGCGGCAGCGTATCCGGATCGACCGGGGTCCCCGCGCGACGAACGTCGCGTGGGGTGAAGGCCGCATCGCCGCGTGGGGTGAAGGCCGCATCGCCCGGTAGGAACGGCGAGACGGAAGGCCTCTTCCCCATGAACCCCGGCAGCATCGGCATGCCTGGCGGCATCGGGATCGGCATGCCGGCCTCTTCGCCCTGCATCGACATTCCCTCCGGCATCCCGGACATCGCCGTGGAATCCGGCGTAGCCATCCCTTCGTGACGCTTCGAAGCGGCGGCGCTATCGCCCGCACCAGAGTGCATCGAGTCCAACGCCGCACCAGACGCCCGCGGCTCGGCGCCGGCGGAGCGTTCGGCTGCCTGCTCGGACGCAGAAGCGCAGGAGAGCGGCGCGAGCGCCGCCGTGATCAAAGCCGCGGCGACGCCGAGCCCGCGACACCGCCTCTCCCTCGGAGCTCGTCCGACGCTCGAGCGAGCGCGCGCCGCGTGTCCGCCGGCCTCGACCCGGCCGCTCACCGGACACCCCGGAACAGCGGGTGCGTGAGGAATGATTGCAGCCACGAGCTCGGTGATCGGCCGTGAAGGACGGTGGGGCCGCTGTGTTCCGCGGGCGATGTCGCCCCCACCCCGCGCGACGTGCGTTGTGTGGGGTCCCCGGCCGTCGACTCCGCCGTGACGACGATCATGAACTTGTCGAGCTGGACAGGCCCGACCGTGGTGGTGCCGTTGGCGACGGGTCCCAGTCTCACCCACTGGCCGAGGTCGGGCGTGACGGCCCAGGCCACGTACGACGAGTACGCGCCGAGCTCCGACGCGGGCGGCAGGCCTTCCGCCGTCAACTCCACGTCGTAGATGGCGTGGCCGTCGACCGTGACGGCGACGCCGAACGGGGAGTCGGCGAAGACCAGGCGAGCATGACCGGAGACCTCCGGCGTGTCGGGCGCCGACAGCAGCGTGATGTCGTACGGACCGGTCTCGGGCCTCGTCACCTCCTGCGCGTGTACCGGCGGCACGACGGCGAGCACGCACGCGAAGGTGAAAATCGCTCCGGGCACGTCACGACTCCGGTTCACCGGGCGGCCGCCCCTTCGTCGTTCGTGGCGGTCTCGCGTGCTGCGCCCTCCGGACCGTTGTCCCAGTCCTGGACGCTCGAGATGTTCGGCTGGCCGACGTCATGGCCGTTCCACCCCGTGAAGCCGTCCATGCGGAAGAGCCAGAGGCCGGTGCGCATGTCCGACAGCACGATGAGACCGTCACTGTTGCGCACGTCGACGCCGAACGCGCCCTGCATCACGCTGTTCGTGCTCTCGTAGCCGTTGGCAGGGTTGCCGCCGAAGCCGTGCTCGTGCTTGCACTCGCAGGTGTAGTAGCCACCATCGGTCTTCGGGTGCTTCGGATCCTTCAGGTTGAAGACCTGCAGCCCGTCCTCGTACGCCGACACGAACACGTACGGCCAGCGCACCTCGTGGTTGTGCGCGAGGGCGCGCCAGTCGGCGGTCCACGCGCTCAAGGGCGTGTCCAGGTTCTCCACCTCTCCCCGCTGGGCGGCGGTCAGGTCCCAGATGCGCAGGGGCGTGTACTGGTATTCCGTTTCCGTGACCGCGTAGTTGCCGTCGGGTGAGGGCGTGAAGGTGTGGGCGACGTCGAGGCCCAGGCCGGTGATCGTGAACAACTGCTCAGGCGCTTCCGGACGCGTCACATCCCACGCGGAGTAACCGCCCAGCCCGGCGCCGTAGAACTTATCCTGGCGCGTTGCCGGATCGTAGCCGACGTAGAAGTCATGGTAGCCGCCCGCGCCGATCTGCTGGAACGGCGTGGGATTCGGCACCTCGCCGATCAGCCAGGTGCTCGAGTCCGCCCCGCTCACGACCTTGTCGAGGTCGTAGACGAGCGCCTTCGGCTCACCGACCGTCGCGAAGTACAGCGCGCGCCCGTCCGAGTGCTTGTAGGCGAACGTATTGTGGAAGCCGCCCGGCGACTGCGGGTAGCGGATGCGCGCGACCACCTCGACCTCGGACGCATCCGGCAGGCCCGTAACGTCGAAGATCACGGCGCCGAGATCGCCGTCGGGGCTCCCCTGCGCGAACTGGAACGACTGCGCGTAGTAGTAGCGGTCCCCGATCTTGAAGTATTTGCCGTCCATTGCGCCGACCCCGGTGTGCAGCTCGGGGTTCTCGATTGTCCAGTCGAAGATATTCTTCGGGTCCGACGGATCGCTGACATCATAAATCTGCATGTCGAAATTGACGAACCCGCTGACATAGACATACGGCCGATCCGGATCCTGCTCGATCTCGATGTCCGCAGCCTTCCAGGCCCCAGGCGACGTCGGCACGCGCGCCAGCATCTGCATGTTCTCGCTGCCGCCGCGCTTCGCGTCGAAATCCGGGAGGGCGACCCCTGCATCCTGTGCTTCTACGGCCGCGGACAACACGAGCACCGCCAGCGCGGCGACACCGATGGAATTGCGCATCAGACACTCCTTTCACCGACCGAGGAATCCGCGTCGTGGTGATGCCGGATTTCCGAGCTTCCAGCCCGCGACCCGGACGCGAGGCGTCGCCCGGGAAGCTGGGGCAACGCCCGGCGGGGTGTCAACGTCGGCCGGATCGACGCGTCGGCGCCGCTCCCATCGCTTCGTCGGGGCGGGGCTCGTTGTGTACGGCGTGACGGCCCAACATCGACTATAACGGCAGGGCAGCGCTCGAGCCAGCCGCGACGAGATTCGCATCGCGTAAGCGCCGTAGCCGGAGGGCGGACCCACGGATCCCGCTCTCGAGTCGGGGCCTTGGAAGCCGGTGCGCTACGCAGCAGTAGGCGGTCCGAACCAGGTGGTTAGCGCGTCAGGGAGCCCCAGGTGGGTTGTGTCTCCCACCCAGGCACCATATCCGTCTGGCCGAATCAACACTCCGGTGGGAGCAGTGACCGCCCCGAGTGCCGGAAGCTCCCACGTACCGGCAAACTTGGCGTCGATCGACCGAACGCGATCTGCCCATGGAGTTATGGCGAAGCCGCCGGGCTCACCGAGGTTGAGTAGCACCGGCCGGGCATCGTGCAGCAGGGGTGAAGACCCGCAGCGGGCCGTTGGCGGTGACCAGGTCGAGAT
>JBOHRM010000661.1:0-8550 GCA_050732715.1 Longimicrobiales bacterium | reverse complement strand
GAAGGTACGCGCGGCGCGTGCGCTCGAGGATCTGCCACTCACGGGTGCCGCCATGGCGCGGGGCGAGTTGTCGTTCTCGAAGCTCCGGGCCCTGTCGCGCGTAGCGTCGGCCGACAATGAGCGTGAGCTGCTCGAGCTGGCGCGCGGCACGACGACGGAGCAGCTGGAACGGGTGGTCCGGGCGTGGAAGAAGGGCAGCCGGAGCGATGAGGCGGCGGCGGAACGCGAGCATTTCGCGTCGCGCACGTTCTCGGTCTTCCCGGATGACGACGGCATGTACGTGGTGCGGGGACGGCTGACGCCGGAGGTCGGGGCGCTGTTGATGCGCGCGATCGAGGCGGCGGGCGATGCGCTCTTCCGCGAACGACGGGTGCCATGCGGAGGGGACATCTCGGATCGCGAAGCAGCCCAGCAGCCACAGGTTTCCGGCCGTCCGGCGCCCGCTTCGAAGCGCAATAGTCGACTCGGATCGCGAGGCGGCGCAGCGGCGTTCAGACGCGCTGGGTCTGCTGGCGGAGCGTGCGCTGGCGGCGGGATTCGGAGCCGCACAGGACGGCGGCACCGCGGCGGCGGAGGCGCCGGTCAGCGGCACGCGCGCGGAGCGGTACCAGGTCATGCTGCACGTCGATCGAGAGACCCTGTCGGCGGAGGGTGAGCTTGGACGTTCCGAGCTGGAGGACGGGACGGGCCTTTCAGCTGAAACGTCCAGGAGAATCGCCTGCGATGCCAGCGTCGTAGCGGTGACGCACGAGAAGGACGGGTCGGTTCTCGACGTGGGACGGAAGACGCGCACGATCCCGCCCGGGCTCCGCCGTGCGCTCGAGGTCCGCGATCAAGGCTGCCGTTTCCCCGGCTGCGGGCTCCGCTTCTGCGACGCGCATCACCTGCGGCATTGGGCGGATGGAGGGGAGACCAGCATGGCTAACTGCTTGTCATTGTGTAAGTTCCACCATACGCTCGTGCACGAGCGCGGCTGGCGGGTCGAGTGGTGGGGTAAGGGACGGCCGGTGTTCACGGATCCTCGCGGTGCCGTGCATTTCGACGGGCGATGGAAACCGGTCGAGCCGGCCGGCGAACCGGTCGAGGCACTCGTGACCGACAACGTGCGTCGCGGTGTCGAGCCCGATCCGTGGACCGCGAGCGCCCGCTGGGAGTGCGAGAAGGACATCCCCGGGCGCGTCTATTTCGCCGCGCTCGAGACGCTGTAACGGACAAAAACACGTTCGGCGAGCTCGGCAAGCGCGACGAGTCGAACGCGCCGGCCACGCCGAGACCTCGAGCAGCTCCCGTTTGAACGGCGTCCGGCGGTCGCGCAGACCTCGGCGCGGGGCGGCCAGCACAAGCCGGACTGCCGCCAACCCAACCCAGGGGTGCCGGCGTGCGTGAGCACGCGATGGCTCGCCGAAACACGAGCCAGCTCGTTTGCTTTTTTTACGACTCATTGGCTCGCAGCGATTGGAATCCAGCGGTGTTGATCGTCGAACGCATCACCGGCGTTGGCTGGGATGATTTCCTGCAAGAGCGTGTGTTTCGCCCCGCTCGGGATGGACTCCACATTCGTTCGACCCGCGCGGCTCGCCGATTGGCCGGGCGTCCGCACGCTCAGCTATCGACAACGGGGTGACTGTCTTGAGGCGTTTCCTGGCGCCGAGCTCGACAACATGGCGATCTTTGCTAGTGGGGGCATTTGGTCTTCGACGCGCGACCTGTACCGTTGGAGCCGGTCCTTCTCTACACCCGGCCCGTGCTCAGCAGCGGAGTCCTCTCGGCCGGTCGTAGCGTCTGGCCATACACAGCACGATGCTCCGGACGAGGCGGTTATAGGAAGAGAGGGGATCGAGCCGGATCGCCTCGTCGATCTCGATGAGTGCCTCCTCGAAGCGGCCCTGATCGCGCAGGCACTCGGCGTAGAGCTGGCGACCCGGTGCGTAGCCGGGCTCCAGCGCGAGGGCCCTGACGTAGTGCCGCTCCGCAGCGGCCCAGTCGCGCTAGTAATCGAGCAGCACGGTGGCGAGCGAGACGTGTGCTTCGGCTAGGTCCGGATCCAGCTCGAGCGCGCGCTCGGCCGCGGCCCGCGCCCGCAGATGCGCCTCCTCCGGCGGAAGCACGGCGAGGTAGGCGAGCATCTCGTAGGCATCAGAGAGCCCACTCCACGCGCGCGCGAACATCGGGTCGACGTTCAGCGCCGCCAGGAACTCATCCCGTGCCTTCGACGCCGACTCGGGATCGTCGCCGTCCAGGAAGTGGCGGCCCTTTCGATAGCGGTGGGCGGCAACGTCGCTCGAGTCGGACGGCGCGTTGCCTGCTCCCGGCCCGGCCATTCCGGCACGACCTCGATGAGTGCCTAGAGCAACTCGCCGGCTGATTGGAAGCGGTCATCCGTATGCTTCGCCAGGCACCGGTCGACGACGCGGGAGAGCTCAAGCGGCGCATCGGGACGCAGGCTTGCCAGCGGCTCGGGCTGCGTCCGACGGATCGCGTCGACCACTTCTTCGTGCCGCTCGCCACGAAACGGCCTCACGCCCGCGAGCAGCTCGTAGAGTACGACGCCCAAGGACCACACGTCGCTTCGGGCGTCCACGTCATCGCCTGCCGCCCTGCTCCGGGTTCATGTAGGGATGGGTCCCGGCCGGCGACGCCGGCGCGCTTCGTTGCACCCCGGCGCGGCCGGCGATGCCGAAGTCCACGACCTTCACCCGGCCGCGCTCGGTCAGGATAATGTTCGCCGGCTTGACGTCCCGGTGGACGATGCCCGCGTGGTGCGCGGCCGCCAGCGCGTCGGCGATCTGCCGGCCGACGTTCACCGCCTCCTCGATGGTTGCTCGGCCCCGCGCGATCCGCGCGGCGAGCGTCTCACCATCACAGTGCGCCATGACGATGAATGCCCGACCACCTCCGTCTCACCCACTTCGTGGATCACGGCGATTCCGGGGTGATCGAGCCGCGCGGCTGCCCGGGCTTCCTCGAGGAGCCGTTCCCGCGTGGCCCGCCACGGCCGCATCGATCGATTCAGGAACTTGAGCGCGACGCGCCGGTCTAAACGTTCGTCGTGCGCCCGGAAGACCACGCCCATCCCACCACGCCCCAACGCGGACAGCAGCCGATAGGAGCCGATGCGCTCACCCGGTTGCGGTTCGGCTCCCGCTTCGGCGGCCAGCGAGTCGAGGAGCGCGGGCAGCACTGGCCGCTCGAGGTCGGCCATCCAGGCGGCGGCCTCATCGCCGGATGCGGACGCCGATGACGGCTCGCCGCTCAGGCCGATGGCGTCACGCCCGTCGCCGCTCATCTCGTGGCTCCTCATCGGCCAACGGCGGAAATCGTGCGCCCTCCTCGAACGTGACGGGCGGACCCAGTTCGCTCAGAGCTTGCGGAATCATCGTCGTCTCCTCGACCGGGAAGCTATGAGCCTACGGCCCGGTCGCCAAACCCGCTGCAAGGTAGAGGTGCGGCCCATGAGCCGGTCCAACGCAGGACGGGGAGATACGGGATGAGAGACGCCCGCGCGGTGCGGGCTCCGCCTTCAGCCATGGGAGGCAGTATGCATCGCATCTCGATCCTCGCGCTGGGATTCGTTCTGCTCCCGATCGCGGCCAGTGTGGGCGACAAAGCTCGTGGAACCATTATGCGGGGATCGCACCGGACGATGAGCGGATGGCGCCGTACTGGGCCCTCGCGGAGGAACTAGACATCCCCGTCGGCATCCATGTGGGTCCCGGCCCGCCGGGAGCGATCTACCTCGGCTCCGGGGGCTACCGCGCCCGTCTCCACAGCGCGCTGACCATAGAGGAGGTGCTCGTGCGCCACCCGCGCCTGCGTGTCTATCTGATGCACGCGGGCTACCCGATGCTCGATGATCTTCTCGCCGTGCTCTATGCACACCCGCACGTGTATGTCGATGTCGGCGTCATCGTATTCACCCAACCTCGCCCCGCCTTCTACCGCTATCTCCGCGGGATCGTCGATGCGGGGTTCGGCGATCGCGTGATGTTCGAGTCGGATCATATCGTGTGGCCCGGAGCGCTGGATCGTGCGATCGCGGTCATCGAGGAGGCTCCATTCCTCAGCGAGGAGCAGAAGCGCGACATCCTCTACAACAACGCCGCACGATTCCTCAGGCTGAGCGAGGAAGAGATCGCGCGGGACCGGCGTCGACTGAAACGCGGCGGCGGGTTGCGCCGGACGACGGCCGGCCCCGATGACGTCGCCGCAAAGCTATCGGATCACGACCTCGACATGCTGATCCCGCTCGACGACGCATTGACTCGCCTCCAGCACGAAAACGAACGCCTCGCCCGGGTCGTCGAATGCCGCTTCTTCGCCGGCCTTTCGATCCCCGATACCGCGCACGTGCTCGGGATCTCTCGCGCCACCGTCAAGCGCGACTGGAAGGTGGCCCGCGCTTGGCTCTACTGCACGATCCGAAGGAGAAACTGCGGAGTGACTATGCCGCGCGGCCGACGCGGAAGACACGCGCGCCATCGCGTGACAGCCAGCACGTGTCCACCACGACCTCGCCGTCGGCGACGATCGTCACGTGCGTGACGGACGGCGGGAAATGACAATGTAGATTTCGCTGGCCCGGCTGCGCGATCGCGACCGCGAACAGCGCGTGGTCCGGCGCCTTGCTCGTGAACAGTCGCTTCTGCACGCGTCGCGGCAGAAAGAACGAATCGAGGCCGCCCGTCGCCTCCGCGCCGGCCACCAAGTGCCAGCCCCGCCCGGAGAACGAGATCGGCGGCCGATCCCACGGCTCGAGCACGATGCGGCACGGCTCGCCCATGGTCCTGACCTGAAGATAGATCGCCGGCGTCGCGAGCGCGTAGAGATCGCGCATGCGCCGCAGCGTCGAGCGGAACGACGTGCGCCCGAGCCGGCTGAGCTGAGCCGACGCCGCGCCCAGCTCGACCGCCTGCTTCACGGTGATGACGCGGTGATGCGCTCGACGCGAGCCGAGCACGCGAGACGGACCAGACGCGATCCAGTGAATCCAGCGTTGAGTCTTCACGAGCGTGTTCATCGTGCCAGCAAATATTCACAGCCGGGCCCAGTCGTCAAGAGGTTTGTTCGCCATGCGCGAGGCGCTCCTCCGCCGAGCGGCGAGGGCGCCGGAAGCCCGCTGGCCGTCGCGTCGACGGACCTGGTCTCGCAACGTCGCACGGGCTACGTTGCCCGGGTCGATCCGATCTCATCACGCAAACAGACACACAACCGGGGACGAGAGGGCCATGTTGCGGACATCCTATCCATGCGCGCCATGCGCGCGCATGCGACGGCTGCTCTTCACCGGCGCCGCCGTTTTCGGGACGGCCTGCGCGGACCGCGCGGCGGAAGAGCCGGCGGAGGAGGTCGGAGGGGGGAGTGCGCCGGCCGGGCAACCGGCGGCGGCCCCGACGCCGAACGCGCAGTTCGCGCCGTCCCTCGATATGGAGCTGACCCGCATGACGAGGACGCCGACGGGTCTTTACATCGAGGACATTCAAGAGGGTTCCGGCGAGGAGGCGAGTCCCGGCCAGGAAGTCGCGGTCCACTATACGGGGTGGCTGCCCAGCGGCCAGGAGTTCGACAACAGTCACGACCGGGGTGAGCCGATCACGTTCCCGCTCGGCGCGGGAGCGGTCATCGCGGGCTGGGATGAGGGCATCGCCGGCATGAGGCCGGGCGGCCGGCGCAAGCTCGTGATCCCGCCGGAGCTCGCGTACGGCGCGGAAGGCTATCCACCCGTGATCCTTCCGAACGCGACGCTCGTGTTCGACGTCGAGCTGGTCGAGATACGCTGAGTCTCAAGTCTGTATTCGTTGACTCGCGACTCGCGACTCGCGACTCGTGACTCGGACAGCTTGACTCGCGACTCGTGACAGCGTGACGGGGTCGGGCCGGTCGAGGCCCGACCACGATCCCCACCGTTAATCCGCCGCGGCCTGGGTGGTCTCGCCAGGCGCTCGAGCGCGCTGAATCTCGAAGCCGGGATTGCCTGTGATCAGGCGGATGCCGCGCGTGAATGTGGCCCATGCCCATGCCCATTGCAGCATCACGAGCACGCGGTTGCGGAATCCGATGAGGTAGAAGATGTGAACGAACGCCCAGACCAGCCACGCCAGAAAGCCGATGAGCTTGATGCGGCCGAGATCCGCCACCGCCGCGGCACGGCCGATCGTCGCCAGCGAGCCCTTGTCGTGATAGCGGAACGGCCTCCTCGGTGCGCCGGCGATATCATTCGCGATCATCTCGCCCGCGTGGCGGCCCATCTGCATCGCGCCCTGGGCGACGCCGGGCACCGGCTTGCCGTCCTTCTGTTGGAGCGCGAGGTCGCCGATCGCGAAGACCTCCGGGTGTCCGGCGATCGAGCAGTCCGGCTCGACGATGACGCGGCCGGCGCGGTCCGTCTTTACGCCCAGCTTCGCGCCGAGCGGCGACGCGGCGACGCCGGCCGCCCAGAAGACGTTGCCCGCCGGGATATCCATGTCGCCGACGCGCACAGAGTCGCGCTGGATGTCCGTGACCATCGCGTTCGTGCGCACGTCGACCCCGAGCTTCACCAACTTCCGCCTCGTCTTTTCCGACAACTCCTTCGGGTAGGTCGGCAACACGTGCGGACTGCCCTCGAGCAGCACGATGTGCGCGGTCTTCGTGTCGATGAACCGGAAGTCGTTTGGCATGACCGTGCGTGCGATCTCCGCCATCGCGCCCGCGAGCTCGACACCGGTCGGACCGGCGCCGACGATCACGAACGTGAGCTCGCGCTCCCGGGCGACAGGGTCCGCCTCACGCTCCGCGACCTCGAACGCCACCAGGAAGCGACGCCGAATCTCGAGCGCGTCATCGATCGACTTCAATCCCGGCGCCAGCGCCGCCCATTCCGGGTGACCGAAATACGCGTGCGTCGCGCCCGCCGCGACGATCAGGTAGTCGTACACCAACGCACCGTCCTCGAGGTGCACGATGCGACGCTCCGTGTCGATCTCGACCGCACGGCCCATCCATACCTCGACGTTGCGCTGGCGGCGCAGCACCGTGCGGATCGGACTCGCTATGTCCGCCGGCGAAAGCGACGCCGTCGCGACCTGATACAAAAGCGGCTGGAACAGATGGAAGTTGGAAGCATCGACGAGCGTGATGCGGACGCCGACGTGCTTCAACCGCTGCGCGCAGTACAGTCCGCCGAAACCGCCGCCAATGATCACGACGTGCGGCTCGCGATCTCGGGTGATCTCTTTGTTTCCGACGATCGCCTCCTCAGTAGGTTCCGCGTTCCGGGTTCCGGGTTCCGGGTTGGAGACCGCCGGTCCGCTACCCTTAGACTGGCAACGCCGATTCGCGCCTAATCGTTCCCCTGTTTGGCCTGTGACGCAAGCCGTGCCACCGTCTCCCGATTGCCATCCGATACATAGCGCTGGCCGCGGTCCAGCTGATCGAGCGTCTTCTCGAGCTCACCACCATGGACCTGAACGCGGGGGAGTCGCAGCGGATCGAACTCGGGATCGTGCGGGCTGCGCGCCGGCCCGCCGGCGACCATCAGAATCGCCTCGTTGCTGTACCTTACGATGCGTCCGGTCTTCGGATCCGTCCATTGACCCGCACGCGCAAGCTCGCGGTTGCGAGGCCACTCGCCGAGCGGCAACGCGAACGTGCGTACGACGTATCCCGTGACCGCGGAATCGATCGCGAGCACACCGCGCGCGATCTGCTCCTGGACCGTCGCATCTTCGTACTTGGCCAAGTTCGCGTGCCACAGCGTGTGGTTGCACAACTCGAAGCCCTGTTCGGCCAGGAATCTGACCTTCTCGTGGCGCCACTCGGTTCGCTGGCCCTCGATCCCCTTGTCGCCGAAGAACGAGCGGCCCGCCTCCGCGCCGGACAGCAGGCAGAACGTCGCCTTGTTCGCCCAATCCGGGTGGTCCTTCTTGAAGTCGAGCCAGATGCCCACGGCGCTCGTCGGATCGACCACAAGCTCGCCACCCCGCTCGATGTAGCGGAACTGGCCGGGCGATGCGTCGTCGAACGTGAAGACCACGGGCGACAATCCCGCCGGCAGATCGATGTCGCCGCTGATCAGCTCGGCGACCGTGATCGGCTGGAAGCCGCGCTCGTAGAGGATCTCGAGATCGCGACGAAACGACTCGACGGATCGCTCCCACCGCGCATCCTTCTCGCCGATCAAGTGGTACTCGAGAATCGGGATGCGACCCAGCTCGTTCGGTTGGCGCTCCGCCGAACCAGGACGCGGCGCGGCGCTGGTCGCGCCGCCCGGCTCGCGACCGACCGGCATAACGTCCTGCGCCGGGGACCGGACGCCGCCCGCGGTCGAGACGCTGTCACTCGGGGTTGCAACGGGTGTGCTGCCGGGTGCCGCGGCCGGGGCTGGAACGGCCGCCTGCGCCGCCGCCGATTCGTCACGATGCTCGCGTTCCGTGATGCCGCACGCGGTGAACACCATCACCGACGCCGCTGCGACCAAGGTCCTGCACACTGCCTATCCTCCAGCTGCTACTACACCCCCGCGGCGTGCAAGTCGAGTGCCGGCGTTCGGGTTGGCGGGTTGCGGGTTGGCGC
>JBOHRM010000660.1:0-5123 GCA_050732715.1 Longimicrobiales bacterium | reverse complement strand
TGTCCGGGGTCCCGGCATGGTTCCAGCCACGTGGGGTGCAGCCCTCCGGCAGCGCACCCTATCCCGAAGCGCCTCCGGCCGCACACACCGGCGGCTTCGGTGAACCCACCTGTCACGCCTGTCACCTCGACTATGAGCTGCAACCCGCGGGCGACGGACTCGAGATCCGCGGCCTGCCGGCGACCTACGAACCGGGCGAGTCGTACCGGCTGACGGTCATGGTGACGCGCGCCGACATCGGCAACGCCGGTTTCCAGCTCGCGGTCCGCTTCGCCGACGGCCAGAATCGGGGCGTCCAGGCAGGCGCGATCGAGGGCGATGATGAGCGCACGGAGATCACGGTCGCCGGCACGCCGGTGGTTCAGTACCTCCATCACACTCGGACCGGCACGGCGCTCACTTCGGCCGACACGGCGAAATGGTCGTTCACCTGGACCGCGCCTGAGAGCGACGCACCCGTCAGCATCGACGTCAGCGCAAACGCCGCCAACGACGACGCCTCCGAGCTCGGCGACTACGTCTACGTCCGTGCGGTTCAGCTGACCGCGCGCTGACGGCCGCCCTCGCCGAGCTCGGCGAGGGCGAGTGTCATCTCGTCCCGCACCCATGGCGAGGGCTCCATTGCGAGGCGCGTGGTCAACGCCGCCTTCGCCGCTGACGACCCGACACGGCCCAAGGCCCAAGCGGCGTGACCGCGTACCAGCGGTTCGCCATCCGACAGCGCATCGACGAGCACCGGCGCCGCCTGGGGTGAGCCCCAGTTGCCGAGCGCCACCGCCACATTGCGCAGAAAACCGCCGCGCTTGGCCCTGCGGATCGCGGAGCCACGGGAGAACGCGTCCCATTCCGCTTCGGTCATGCGCATGAGCTCGATCAGCCGCGGCGCGTCCCATCCCGGCGGTGCGAGCTCTCGCAGCACCGGCAACGCACGCGTGGCGGAACGTTTGGCTCTCGCCCCGTTCCACGGACAGACTTCTTGGCAGATGTCGCAGCCGAAGATGCGGTTTCCGATCAGCGGGCGGAGCGGCCGTGGGATCGGCCCGCGCAGCTCGATGGTCAGGTACGAGATGCAGCGCGCGGCGTCCATTACCGGTGCGCCCGTGGCGTCGCGGCCGAGCAGCGCACCCGTGGGGCATCCGTCGATGCACGCCGTGCAGCGGCCGCAATGATCGGCTTCGAACGGCGGATCTTCATCGAGATCGATCTCGAGCAACAGGCTGCCCAGAAAGAAATACGAGCCGCGCCGCGGGTGGATCATCATCGTGTTGCGACCGAACCACCCGAGTCCGGCGCGGCGCGCGAGCTCACGCTCGAGCACGGGCCCCGTGTCCACGTACGCGCGGGCAGCCGGCAGCTCGCGGCCGACCATCCGCTCGGCTCGCTCGAGCAGCGCAAGGAGCCGGCGCCGTAGCACGCGATGGTAGTCGCGGCCACGAGCATAACGCGCGATGTTGCCGCGCCCACGGTCGTCGACGCGTACATCGCCGCGTTCCACCCCGTAACCCATCGTCACCACGATCGCCGAGCGAAGCTGGGGCCACGCGCGTTCGGGATGCAGCCGCCGCTCGACGGCGTCCTCGCGGGCGAGATATTCGAGCTCGCCGTGACGACCCGCGTCGAGCCATGCACGGTAGAACGCCGCGTGATCACTCGGCCGGACCCCGGTCACACCGACAGCGTCGAAACCGAGATCGAACGCCTCGGCCTTCAGCCTCGAGGTGAGCGCGCTGCGTCGGGAGCCGGCAGGCGACGCCGAACGAATCGCCGCTGAAGAGGGAGGCTCGGAGGGAATAGTCTCCGGCAAAGCAACGTCACCGGTTACGGGTCCAGATCACGATCACGCCACACGCACCACGGCGATCGTCGCCGAGGGCAGCAAACTCCATCGGTACCGTCGCGGCGCCGCGATAGACCTCGACCGCATCGATCCATTCCGGAGAGATGTCATCGATCTCGAAATCCGGACCGACGCGTACACCATCGAGAACGTAGCGGAACCCGCAGTTCGCGCGTCCTACCGGCGCGTAGCCGAACCCCGCACCGCGGCGTACCAGGCTGATGCCCGCGAGACCCCGCAACAGATCGCTCGCCAGCAACGGCGTTCGGTCGATCTCGTCACGCGTCACGTACGAGCCGAGACCGCGCCGCTGGCGTTCGTAGAAGCCGCGGCGCTCGAGATACGCCGAGCGGACCGTCACCACCAACGGCTCGAGCGGGATGGCGTTCGGCGCGAGATGCGCCGTCACGTCCATGTTCGTGCCGAGCTCGAGATCAATCGAGTCGCTCACCGCCAGGTAGCCCATGTGCTCGATCGCCACCTCGTACCGTCCCGGCGGGACCGCCATGAAGCGGAATCGCCCATCCTCGGGCGTGACCTGCCGGAGCGGCGTTCCCGCCAGCCGGACGGTGGCCGACGCGATCGGCCGGCCGCTCCGATACTCGACCACACGACCCACGATCTCCGCGTGCGGCGCATCGATCTCGAGCACCGCCCTCGCATTGCCACCCCCACCCACCAACAGAGGTTCACTGCGGCTCGACTTTCCAGCGAACGAAGCCTTCACCATCAGGCGCATGTCGACCGGCGCCTCGCAGAATCGAAACGCACCCACGCCGTCCGTCGCAAGCTCGATCATCTCCTTGCGAGGATCACCCCCGCCACGCCACGAAATCTCGACCTTCGCTCCGATCAACGGCACCCGCGTCGCACGATCGACAACCATCCCCTCCACCACGCCCGTACCTTCGGCCCGGCCAGCCGCGCACGGCGCCATTCGCTGCGCCTCGACGGCACCGGCACCCGCCAACAGCCCCACGATCGCGGACGCCGTTCGAGCCGCTTGAATCCAAATCCGCATGCGATTCCTTGTACGAACTCGCGACTCCATCGGTCAGCCTGATGAGTGCCTCGTGAGGTCACGCGACCCCCGGCCGCGGGGTACCTCGTGGCCCGTGAGCGACCGCCACTAGTGGCCCGTCACTAGCATCCACGCATCCGAGCGCAGAAGTTGAGCCGGTCGAAGGCTCGACGCTTCGCCTTTAGATACACAATCCATGGGGAGTGTGCTCCAATGACCGACATGATCCGAATCGCGCATTCGCCGGACTCCGACGATGCGTTCATGTTCTACGCTCTGGCAGCGGGCAAGATCGACACGGGCGGCCTGACGTTCATTCACGAGCTGGACGATATCGAGACGTTGAACCGCCGTGCGCTGGCCGGTGAGCTCGAGGTGACGGCCGTCTCGATCCACGCGTTCGCCTATCTCAGCGACCGCTATGTGCTGCTCCGGCACGGTGCCTCGATGGGCGAGGGTTATGGCCCGCGCGTGGTCGCGCGCGAGCCGTTGCGGCCCGAGGATCTCGCTGGCCGCAAGATCGCGGTACCGGGCACGCTGACGTCCGCGTTCCTCGCGCTGCGGCTGCTCGAGCCGGCCGTGCAATGGGAGGTCGTGCCGTTCGACCGGATCCTCGACCACGTCCGTGCGGGCGGCGCCGACGCGGGTCTCGTCATCCACGAGGGGCAGCTGACGTACGCGCAGGAAGGCCTGCACCTGGTCATCGACCTGGGCGCTTGGTGGGCCGCACAAAACCACAACCTCCCGCTGCCGCTGGGCGGCAACGTGATCCGTCGCGACCTCGGCGTCGATCGGATTGCGCGCGTATCGCGCCTGCTCCGCGAATCGATCGCGTACGCGCTCGACCACCCCGATGAGGCGTTGGACTACGCGCAACGCTACGGTCGGGGCCTCGATGCCTCGGGCACGGCCGAATTCGTGGGTATGTACGTCAACCCGCGGACGCTGGATTACGGCGCCGACGGGCGGCGCGCGGTCCAGCTGTTCCTCGACCGGGGCTTCGAGGCCGAGATCATCCCGGAGCGCATCACGGTCGAATTCGCTGGCGCGTGACGGCCGGAGGGGAGGGGCGGCCGTGGGGTATCCCCGGTTAGCGGAGCCAAGGCGGCTGCGCGAGTACCACCACGGCGCGCCCGAATTGTCACCTCATTTGGACGACGCCACACTGCCCGGCGTAGTCCCGTTCCCCCTCCGATAATGTGTCGCGACTCGCCCTGCTCATTCCGTCACGACGCCTGGTTGTATCTACACGTCGCGCCCAACGTCGGACCGGTTAGCGCTCCTTAGATCCTGCAGGCGCGACTTACTCCTCTTCTTCGACCCGCGGCGGCATGCCGGGCGAGTTGCCCCAGTACTCCCAGCAATCTCCGCTCATGCCCTTGGTCTTCTCAACGGCGTCGCCCATGTCCGTCACCGTCGGCGGGGTGTAGGGCTTCTTCTCCATGGTTCAGCATCCCTTCTGTTTGGGGTGGAGTGGGGTGCTACCATCACCACGGCCCTCCTTTTCCTCAGGCCGCGGTCTCGCGAGCCGCTGGACCGGCCAAGCGGTTGGCCCTCGCCAGCAGCCACGTCTCGAGCGACAAGGCGCTCATCAGCATCAACAGATTCGTCGGCACGCCGTGGCGCGCCGTGTCGACCTCGCGCCGAAGCGCGTCCGGCCGGATGCACCCGAGCTGCCCGAGGATCGGGTCTCGGAGCATCGCATCGATTCGCTTCCGTTCCCGCTGTAGCGACCAGAGGATGCGCGCGTCGATCATCCCCTTTGACGACCGCTTGCGCACGTGCTCCGGCAACATGCCGCGCATGCTCTCACGCAGGATCCACTTCGAGGTACCCGGTCGCGTCTTCAGCTCCGCGGGGAGCCGCAGCGACAGCTCGACGAGTGGACGGTACAGGAACGGATAACGCACCTCGACATCATCGACGAACGGCCACCGATCGATCCACGCCGGGATCGACCTGACATCCCGGCAAGCTCGCTGTGCAAACACACGGCCCGGCTTGACGCGCCCGATTGCCCCGATCGTGCGCGACCCCAGCGAGTGATGCTCGGCGAACCGTTCATCGAGCCAGCCCGGAAGCTGCGCACCGCGCCCATTCGCGGACCCGAGCCCGAGCAACGGCTCGACGAGATGCCGGTTTGACAACGTCCAGAACGACTGCCGGTTGCTGACCGACCACCGCGTCAGCTCGCGCAGCGCGGTCGCGAACCTGCCCCGCGCGGCAAGGTCGGTGATGTAGCCGGGATTGCCCGTGAGATAATGG
>JBOHRM010000659.1:0-2424 GCA_050732715.1 Longimicrobiales bacterium | reverse complement strand
GCTCGGCCTCGGCCAGCCGCAGGTGTCCAAGCACTTGTGCGTGTTGCGATCGGTCGGTCTCGTGCGCGTCCGCGCCGAGGGGCGTCGCCGCTGGTATCGGGTCAACGGACCGGCACTGGAGCCCATCCACGACTGGGTGCGCCAGTTCGAGCGCACCTGGAACCTCCGTCTCGACCGGCTCGACGACCTGCTCGCCGAGCTCCAAACCGAGGAGAAGACGCCATGACCAACCCGAAGACCGTCAGCAACCGCCACGGCTGCGCCGTCATCACACTACCGTCGGACACGGAGATACTGATCACCCGCGTCTTCGACGCCCCCGCCGAGCTCGTCTTCAAGGCGTACACGACGCCGGATCTCGTTAGGCGCTGGTGGGGCTGTGAGACGACGGAGTGGCTCGCATGCGAGATCGACCTGCGCGAGGGCGGCCGCTGGCGCTACGTCACCCGGGACGGCGGCGTGGAGGTCGGCTTTCACGGAGAATACCGGGAGATCGCAGCCCCGCACCGACTGGTCACGACCGAGATGTTCGAGGGCGCGCCGGATGCGGATGATGCCGACGCGCCGCTCAACATCGTGACGTTCGAGGAGGACGACGGCGTCACGACGAT
Source organism: Longimicrobiales bacterium (assembly GCA_050732715.1). Taxonomy (GTDB): domain Bacteria; phylum Gemmatimonadota; class Gemmatimonadetes; order Longimicrobiales; family RSA9; genus JBOHRM01. The sequence goes on along the minus strand of JBOHRM010000659.1, from coordinate 1,813 downwards.
GAAGGTCCTGGTGCAGTGCGTGAGCCGGGAGCAGCGCGCTATCATCCTCGAGTCGGGCATGGAGAGCGGGATGCAAATCGCCTACAACCGCCTCGAGGATCTCGCTCGCGAAATGGCCGACGCCGGTTAACGCGCCCGTTCGAGCCACGGTCGTCGGGGTCGAGGCTCGGCCCCGGCGACAGCTGAATGACCTCCAATCAGTGACCTGATCGCCCGAAGGAGACCTGCCTTGAAGCTCTACACCTACCTCAACTACGGCGGCAACTGTCGTCAGGCCTTCCAATTCTACGCGGAGCATCTCGGCGGGAGGATCACGATGCTCACCACACACGGCGAACAGCCCGACGCGAGTCAGGTTCCACCCGAGTGGAAGGACGCCGCGCTTCATGCGCGCATCGAATTGGGCGCAACGACGATCTTCGGGGCAGACATCCCGCCGGACCGTTTTCAACCGATGCGCAGCGCCTATCTCTCCCTGCTGGTCGACAGCACCGATGAGGCGGAGCGGATATACGATCTGCTTTCCGAAGGCGGGCAGATCTTCATGCCCATGGAGGAGACGTTCTTTGCCCACCGGTTCGCGATGCTGAGGGACCGGTTCGGGACATCCTGGATGATCCTCCACGAGCGAACGCCGGCCTAGCCGCTCCGCTGCTCGAGGGCGCCAGGTCCCGGGCTGCGGCGGATAGCGGGTGGGTCGGCCTCGCCGTCGGGTTCGTTGATGAACTGCATGAGACGGTGTGCGAAGCGGATCCGCGGGCAGTCGTCCTGTGTGGGAGGGGTGCCGGGGCGTATCTCCCTTGGCCGATTTCGTTGCAGCGCAAGATGAGGCGTTGGGCGAGAACGCCTGCGAGGCCATTTCGTTGCAGTGCAACGAAACGCTGGAAGGAGTCCGCGGGTGAGAGGTCCGGACATGCTGCTGTGGCGTTGACGGAGAGCGTGACCGTGGATCTAGCGCATCAGCAGCGGATGGGGTGACGTGAGACGTCACGATCGATCACGGAGTCCGCGGGCTCCATTCGGTGCGCGGCTGCTCGTGCGTCTGCTGGTACCGGCGCGGCACCGCGAGTTCGTGGAGGGCGACCTCGACGAAGAGTTTTCGGCCGTGCTGCGCTCGACGGGGCGTCGGTCCGTAGCCAAGCGGCGGTACTGGCGGCTGGCGCTCGCGTCGGTCCTGTCGCATGCCGCGCCCCACGCTCATGCTGTTGCGCGTGTTCGCCTCCCCGTGCCCACGTACACGACGTCCGGCGCCGATGGCGCAATGCCGATCGCGCAGACCGAGTTCACCGCGATCGAATCCATGACGGGCTGCCACGTGAACCCCGCGTCGCGCGACTTCCAGAGCCCGCCGGTCGCGGCGCCGACCCAGATCTCGCGGGCATCTCGCGGCGATCGCGGCCACTCGACCCGACGTGCCCGGCGGGCCGATCGGGCGGGCGACGAGCCCGTGGAACACACTGTCGACCGCCACCTCGGCCGGAGCGCGCAACCCGTCCTGCGCGGCGATACCGGTCGCGGCCATCGTGACGGCGAGCGCGTCACGGGATGCGTGCGTGCTGGTGTGCGCGCTCGGCGTGAGAGGGATCGACGCTCGATCCGCTCGACCGGACGCATCGCGTCCGCTATCATAGCGACCATGTCTCCCGTCGAGAGTTGGCTGGGCCTGCCGGCCGTGGAAGCAACGGCGCGCGTGCTCGAGCGTACGCGCGCGTACGTCGAGCTCGAGACGCCGAGTGGCGATGCCACGCGGCTCTGCCGGCTCGCCTCACTGATCGAAGCCGAGCTGACCACGGTCGGCTCGGCGGTCGAGCCG
>JBOHRM010000658.1:0-1508 GCA_050732715.1 Longimicrobiales bacterium | reverse complement strand
TGCTCGCTCCTCGCGCCTTGCTCCGCGCGCGCTTCGGCGCGCTCGGCATCGTCATTACCTCGGTGACGGACCACTAGTGGTCCGATTCCGAAGCCGCGTTACATTCGAGCGGCGCTGCATCCCGCGGCGTTGCTCGGCGCTCGAAATAGACCTGCTACCCTGGCCGACGCCTCGCCGGGTTGCGTGGCCTCTCCCCGCGTGCGGCGTCGAGCGTCAGGCTGAGGGGGACTCGGTCAGACGGCCTTGCGGGCGATGAAGTGATAGAGGAACGAGAAGAGGAACGCGCCCGCCGCCGCGCCGAGGATGCCGCCCAACCGAAGCGGCACCGGGTTGTGGAAGATGTACGGAGACGTGCCGAGCATCCCGCCGATGAACGCGCCGAACAAGCCGAACGCGATCGTCAGCGCCGCCAGCGTGCCATCGCCGCGGTGCGCCGACCGGATCACCAGCCCTCCGGCCAGGCCTACAGCCAACCACACCGCGAATCCGATGATGAAATCCATGGCTCATTCGTGCCGGGTCATAATATTCGACGCGCGACCTGCATAGGGCGACGCGTTCCTCTGCCGGCCGCGTGGGCGAGAGAGTCTCTCGCCAGCGTACCGTCCGCGAGGCGACGGAGTCCCGTCCGAGCGTCCTCGCCCGGGCGCTGACGTCGCCTCGCATCGCGCATCGCGCGACGCCACGATACGCCGTTCAGCACCAGCGTCGCAAGGACTCGTTAGGTGCGGGCGGGTTGCGGCGCCGGCGTACGCGTCGGGTCGAAGGCTACGAACCCGCGCCCGACCAGGACCTGCGCGTCGAATCGAATCTCGTCACGCAGCGTTATTTCCGAACGCTCGGTATTCGGGTGCTGTATAGCCGTCGCCGAACTTACGAACGGAGTGGTATGAGTCCCGAGTCCGAAATGTCGTCCCATCCTGCCATGGACCTCGACCCCAATCGCTACGATCGTTCCCACGGAACGTGACGCAGAGGGAAGCGGAGGGAAGATGACACATGCAGTGGTCGTACCTGGCGGGCGTGCGCTGGGCGCCAAGCGCGCGAGACGTGGATCACACCGCGCTGGCGGCGCGCGGCGCCGTGAGCGATCGATCCGGATCGAGGCGTGGGAGCGCGCCGTCGAGCTGTACCCGTCCGAGCTGTGGCAGCGCACCGCCGAGCCGTACCCCGGCGCCATCGTGCTCGAGGACCTCGTGCGCGAGCCCGCCGACGCCGCGGCCGCGCAGCGGATTCTCGCGCGTTTCGCGGCGGTGCGCCTCGTCATCATCGCCGTCGATGGCGGCCTCGCGAAACGTGAGATCGCCCAGGAGCGGACGTTGGCGCAAACCTACGTCGACGCGCTGCCCCCGGGCGACGCCGAACGGGACGTGCTCGCGCGTATGATGTTGGCAGCCGCAACCGGCCATCGGCGCGAGATCGCCATCCAGGCGATCGAAGCCGGAGACCACGCCGCCCGCCACGGCTATGACGCCGGCGCGTATTGGCTCCATCGCACGGCGTACGCG
>JBOHRM010000657.1:0-11438 GCA_050732715.1 Longimicrobiales bacterium | reverse complement strand
GCCGGGTGCTGTGCCGCCATCGGGCGCTGAAGCGAGCTCCGTCAGCAGGCTCCGCTCACACGGCCAGCCGGTTGGACGTCGACGATGCGGAACGCCTGCCAGGCTGCGGGCCGCACTGCCTGCACGCGGATCTCGCCCAGACCCTTCGGCCGGAGAACAGCCAGCGCCTCGTTGTCTCCGGCCCTGAGGATATCTACCGGCACAAAATTGAAGCCGGCGCCCTCGGCGATGTGCCGAAGCTCGGTCTTGCTCGAGAAATGGCGGCCTAGGAGCTCTTCCTGGATCCGCCGGATCATTCGTCCGGATTCCATATGGCGATTCGCTGAGCTCGTGTGTAATCTCAGAGCGGTTGCCGGCGCGCCGTTCTTCGCCTCGCGGCACTCGGGACGAGCCCCACCGCCGATCGCTCCGGGTCCGACTCCCCGATCAGGAGGTTGGGGTGTGGTTCATCGATTGGTTGGCGCGCGCTCGGCGTCGAACGTCTCGAGCTGGCTCGGAGGGCTTCTGTGAAATCAAGGCGCGACATCGTGGTACTCTAGCGTCTGCTCCCGCTCCACCACGTGACGGAGCGACCATTCGGAATCGAACAGCACCAGCGGTCGGTGCTTCGCATCGAAAACCAGCATGTTGCCAAGTCCGTTCCCGACGCGCGCAATGTCGTTCGCGGGGCCGGTCACCCACCGGGCGTATCGCCACGGCAGGACTTGCAGCTTGGCCGCGACGCCGTACTCGTGCTCGAGGCGATGAAGGAGGACGTCGAACTGCAGTCGGCCCACAGCCCCGATCAGCGGTTCGGGGCCGGCGTTCGTGGTCGCATAGAACACCTGCGCCGCACCTTCCTCCGAAAGCTGTCGCAACCCCTTGTCCAGGTGTTTGCGGCGCAGTGGGTCGGGCACCGTCACGCGGGCGAAGTGCTCCGGCGAGAAACGCGGCATGCGTTCGATCTCGATCGGACCGTTTGCCGATAACGTGTCGCCGATGCGAAGATTGCCGCGATCATGAACGCCGATGACATCGCCAGGCCACGCCTCCTCTACGTGTCGTCGTTCCTGCGCCATGAACTGCTGCGGCCGCGCAAGCCGCACGCGTTCGCCCGTGCGCGTGTTGAGCACCGTCATCCCTGGCTCGAACCGTCCCGAGCAGAGTCGGACGAACGCGATCCGGTCCCGATGTTTCGGATCCATGTTCGCCTGGATCTTGAAGACGAACCCTGAGAAGTCCGGATCCTCCGGTCTGATCGGACCCCTCGAGCTGTCGCGCGGCCCCGGCGGCGGCGCGATGCGAAGGAAATGGCGGAGGAACGGCTCGACGCCGAAGCTCGTGAGCGCGCTTCCAAAGAATGCGGGGGCGAGCTCGCCGGCGAGCACCGCATCCTCATCGAACACCGCGCCAGCGGTGTCGAGGAGAGCGATCTCCTCGACCAGCCGATCGTGCGCGTCGACGCCGAGCAGATTCCGCGCGTCAGCGGATTCCAGCGCGGCGATGCGCACCTTCGCGCGCTTTTGCCCGTGATGCCCCTCACGCTCGAACAGGTGCACCGTCCTCGTGATGCGATCGTATACGCCGAGCAGCCCCGAATCATCCGCGATGGGCCAGGTAATGGGGAAACAGACGAGACCGAGCTCCGACTCGACGTCATCTAGCAGCTTCAAGGCGGGCTCGCCCCATCGGTCGCATTTGTTCACGAAGACGAACATCGGCGTCCGGCGGCGATGACAGACGGCAAATAGCTTGCGCGTCTGCTCCTCCACGCCCTTGCGGTTGTCCACGAGCATAACGGCGCTGTCCGCCGCGATGAGAGTCCGGTACGTGTCCTCCGAGAAATCCTCGTGGCCGGGCGTGTCCAGCAGGTTGAGCTGATGGTCCTCCCACTCGAACTGCAGCACGCTGGACGTGATCGAGATGCCACGCTCCTGCTCCAGCTTCATCCAGTCGGACGTCGCGTGACGCTGGGCACGTCGTGCTTTCACGGATCCCGCGAGATGGATCGCACCGCCGTACAGCAGCAGCTTCTCCGTCAGCGTGGTCTTGCCGGCATCGGGATGGCTGATGATGGCAAAAGTGCGGCGCCGAGCGATCTCGCGGATCGGCTCGGCCGTGCTAGGCTGAACTGTCATGATCGTCAACGTCGCACGTTCTCGTAAATCCCGAGCAACCGGTGTCCGTCGACCACGACATAGGCAGTCGCCGATCCGGCGTACGCTTGGAGTGCGTGGAGCGGCACGTCCGCCTCCACGAGAGGTAAGTGAATGAGTGCGGCGGCCTTGACCAGCGCCTTGCTCTGGCCGAGCACACGTATCGCGTTCTCGAGCCCTGCCCGGCTAACGACACCGACCACTCTGCGGCTGTTCAGATCCGCCACGACCGGCATGAAGTCGAGCTCCATCTCGTCCATCATCTCAACGACGTCGCGGGCATTGTTCTCGGCGGTGCACCCGTCCAGAGCCCGCATGGCTTGGCCGACCAGCGGTCCCGGCGGCTTCCTTTCGTCCAGTGGTGCTGCGTCCGATTCCAAATCGTTCATCGTTCTCACTTTCATCTCCTACGCCCTTGTTCAGCGACGCACATTCAACGGCTACGCACCAAGTCCACTGGCAGCCCCGGAAGCCGTCGCAGCGCCCGCCGCGGAGCGGTCTTCTGCCTCGTCGGTCATCACGCAGTCCGTGGTGAGCAGCACGCTCGCAATCGACGCTGCGTTCCGAAGAGCGATACGCGCCACCTTGGTCGGGTCGACGACACCCGCCTTCATGAGGTCCTCGTATACGTCTGCCTGTGCGTTGTAACCGAAGTTCGGGTTCCCAACCGCCTTGATCCTTTCAATCACCACGGAGCCTTCGGCGCCCGCATTCTCCGCGATCTGACGTACCGGTTGCTCGAGAGCCCGCATGATGATCTGCACGCCGACCGCTTCATCCGGTTCTGCGATGGACATGCTTCTCAGCTTGTCCTGGATTCGAAGCAATGCCACTCAGCCACCGGGAACGATTGGATGATCCCCCTACTATGGCAGTCGGTTCTGTGGCGGTCGTCATGCGTAGCGTCCGCAGGCGGCGCAGTTGGGGCTCTCGGGGAATACCAGCAGGCGCTCGAATGCGATCGCCGCTCCCCAGGTCACACAACGCCCGTACGTTCCTTCCCGCATGCGCCACATGGCGCTCCGGAGCTGCCCGAGCTTCGCCTGCTCTCGCTCGTGCAGGGTGCGATTGAGCCCCTGGCTCTGTAGCGAGTCCATTCGGGATAGGCGGCCCACCGATGTCTGGTCGAGCGCGATGGGCTGTAGCATCTCGTTGGTGGTTTTCATGCTGCGTTCGAGCTTTTGCAGCTCGCGCTCGAGCGCCGTGCACAATTCACGCAGCTGATCTTCCGTGAATTCCGGCGCTCGCGCCGGCGCCGCGGGTTCAGTCTCACGTTGATCCACGTTAATCCTCCGGTTCCAGGCGCGGCACCGGCTCGCGGAGAAGAATGGCAAGCCACGCGACCTGCGTGCCGCATCGATCGAGGAGTGAAGCCAACAGCTCTCGTTCACGCTGCCCCAGTGGTTCCTCGCCTCGCCAACACCGCTCGATCCTGTCGCGATCCACCTCCATCAGCTCGGCCAGATCCTCGAGCGACAGCATCCCATCCGTGAGCCAGCGGAGCGCGGCCGCATCCGTCCGCCCTCGATCCATCGCGTCTTCAAGCCGTCGTCCGAAACGACCGTCCGCTGAAAAGCGTGCTTGGCCCGCGTGCGCCGCGTCCCGCGCTCCCTGTTGATCGACGGGGTTCGATCGTGATTCCAATGGCATACGCCGCTCAGCGATCGCGTCGCAGGAATCCGATGGGTCGGTGAGAGGAGTCGAGAACCACAATCAGTCGACGCCGTCGTGGTGCGATGGACCCTGCTGTAGTTGACTCCATGACGACCGTGACATCCGTTTTCAGGTGCTTGTGCAATCGACACGAATGGACATCGTGTCCCATGCGCAAGCAGCCGTTCTCCAGCGCCTTTCGAAGAACGACGCCCGCGAACCGAGCCATCGGCTCATCGGTCACCACGGGGAGCATGTCGTGCGCTCCGGCGACCATGAGATCGAGCGCGGTCGCAGAGGTATCGCCGACGCGAACCGTTGGACCGAACGGCTCTGGTGTATCTCCGTGCACGTCTCTTCTTTCGAGTAGCTCCTGAGGCATTCCGTCTCCGTGATATTTAGTTGCTGTATCCGTAAACGATTCGTCCGCGTCGCAGATCGTACGGCGATACCTCGAGCTTGACGCGATCTCCGACAAGAACCCGAACCCGCCGGCGCTTCGCCCTGCCGGCAAGCGTCGCGAGAACGTTATGACCGTTCTCCATTTCGACTCGGTACATCATGCTGGGCAAGGCTTCTCTAACCATGCCCGTCATTTCGACGAATGTCTGTTTCGCCATGTCCGCTTTCTCGGAGAGGGTTCGACTGCGAGCCGGCCCTCCCGCTATCGGCGATTCGGCCCTCGCTCACTGCACGCCCGAGACACCTGCGAAGAACGGAGTCGATGACCTCATCGGAGTCGCGTTCGAGCCTGTCCAGGAGTTGAGCATCTGCGGCGAACGCGTAAACGGGCCGAACAGCGGACTGGCCGGACACGAACAGGAGTTCCGCACCGCCGGCTTCAACGGCGCCGGAGACGGTGAGATAGGCGTCCCAGCTCTCTCCCTCGAACTCGAATGTCTTGAACCGCACGGGTCTCCTCGGTCAACTGAATCTCTCCAGCTCGGGCTCGAAACGGGGCCGGATGCAAATACGCCCCGGTGGTCACAACCTCCCGGGGCGCATGGGTCGCGCTGCCTGAGCGTATTCAGCCTACGGATCGGCGGACGACGCGGCAGGCGCGACTCCCCCCGGGAAGTCCCGCCCAAAAGCGTCAGCCGATCAAGGCCGAGTCGGCCGGATCCTCGGCTCGTATCGTCGTATGTTTTCGCTGCCGGTGTGGCGAACCATCGGTCCACGCTCCCGATCCAAGGGGCAGTCTGGCGGCGCGCAAGCGGCGTTGATGTCGCAGCGGCGGCAGCCTGTCTCGTCTCGTCACGTGCGGCAGCTATCGAATAGCGGCAGCACCGCTAGCCCATATGAATAACACCTCGACGGCCGATCTTCAAGGTCGCCGATCGTCCGGGCGCCGGCCGTCCGCGCGCTGACCGCCGGCACCGCTGCTGGGGACGGCCAAGACCCGCCGGACGTGATATCCGCCGGACGCTACACGCGCCGGAAGGGGACGGGGCGGTGACATTCGCTGGACTTAGCCACCCGCTGCTCACCTAGCCGACACGATTGCCTGGGTCGCGCCGGCCCCGATGGCGCGGGACAGGAACGCGATCCGGGCACTCAACGCAGGCAGCGTGTCGCGGTGAAATAGAAAAGTCCCTGGTCGTGACGACGTCACCCGAGGTGGCCTATGCCGGGAGGTTGCGCCTGCCGCGCCGTCCGCCAGCCGGCTGAATGCGCTCGCAGCTCGTCCCCACCCCCGGGATGGCCTGTGCACAGCGGGAGAGTCGTGAACGGATCGAGGAAACAGGCTCGCATTGGGCTTGACAACAAAAGTTGTCAATGCTACCATCTCGTCATGCTCGACATCCAAGTCATCGATGATCCGGCGGCGGCGACGGTGGCCTTGGAGCCGGTGCGAAGCCGACTCCTCTCCGAGATGGCCGCGCCCGCCTCGGCGGCGACGTTGGCCACGCGGGTCGGCTTGGCTAGGCAGAAGGTCAACTACCACCTGCACGCGCTGGAGGCGCACGGGCTGGTGCGGCTGGCCCAGGAACGCAAGTGGGGCGGGCTGACAGAACGGCTGCTCGTGGCGACGGCCGCTTCCTACGTCGTCTCGCCGGGCGCCCTGGGCCCGGTCGCCGCGGACCCGAGTCGGGAAATCGATAGGCTGTCCGCGAGCTACCTCATTACCCTGGGCGCACGGGTCGTCCGCGAGGTGGGCAACCTTGTTCGTCGTGCGCAAGACACGGGCAAACGCCTGGCGACCCTGGCGGTGGACACCGAGGTTCGCTTCCGGTCGGCGACGGACCGGGCGGCTTTCAGCAACGAACTCACCGAGGCCATCACGAAACTGGTCTCGAAGTACCACGACGAATCCGCCCCCGGCGGCCGAGTGCATCGCCTGGTGGTCGTGGCGCACCCCCTACCGCAGAAATCTGAGCCCAAGGAGCCATCATGAGCGTGACGAAAGAAGCCTCCGGACGCCGTTCCATCCAGGTCGAAGGCGAGGTCCCCGGCACGCCGGAGGAAGTGTGGCAGGCCATTGCCACCGGGCCCGGTATCTCGTCCTGGTTCGTGCCGGCTGAGTTCGAGGAGCGCGACGGGAAGCCCGTCGCGATGAAGTTGAACTTCGGCCCGGGCATGGAGTCCCGCTCCGTGGTGACGGCCTGGGATCCGCCGCGGATGTTCGCCAAGGAGGCAGACGGCTGGTTCCCTGGCTCGCCGCCGATCGCGACCGAGTGGAGTATCGAAGCGCGGGCGGGCGGCGTGTGCGTCGTCCGCGTGGTGGAAAGCCTCTTTGCCAGCACGGACGACTGGGACGACCAACTGATCGGCACCGAATCGGGATGGCCCGGCGCCTTCCGCGTCCTGCGGATCTATCTCACGCACTTCCGCGGCCAGCGCTCCGCGTTCATGCAATTGATGGCTCCCGTCGCGGGAACGCCAGCAGACGCCTGGGCGTCGCTGACCGCGGCAACGGGGTTCAGCGGCGTGGGCGTCGGACAGAGTTGGGCCGCTCCGGCAGGCGTCCCGGCGCTGGGCGGTCTGGTGGAGAACGTAGGCCAAAGTCCACCCGGCGCCCTGCTGCGGCTCGACCAGCCAGGGCCCGGCATCGCCGCCCTGTTCACCATGGATCTCGGCGCGTCGGTCATGGCGGCGTTCAGCTTCTACCTCTATGGCGATGAGGCGGCCGAAACCGTCGCCCGCGAGACACCACTCTGGCAAGCATGGATTCAAGAACGCTTCCCGATGCCGGCGGAGCTGAGCAAGAGCGAATGAACGTGTGTCATGAGGGTGCATTCCCGTCGTTGCGCCGATCGGCGTAGACACGCAACGTGCGTTCGAGCCAGCGACTCAGCTCGTCCGCGAGGTTGGGGTTGGCTTTTCTCTGCTGCTCGATGGCGAGCTCGACCTCGCCGATGATGACGGTGCTGAGGAAGAGATCCTCTGGCCGCACGGACTGCACCCACGCGACCACATTCGGGTTGCGTCGCCGTTTGCGCAGCTCCGACAATACGACCGTCAGCGTCGTCAACCGGCCTCAGACACTTTAGCCGGGGATGTTCGCGCTCGAGGCGGCTTCTGCGGCGCCCTTGAGCAGCTTGATCGCGTCGGTTTTCGAGCGGTTGATCCAGCTGTCTTGCGCTGTACTGCGAAGTGCGCCAGGGCCTTGGCCGCCCAGCCACTGAGATCGCCAAAATCCCGGCTCTTGACAAACATATGCGCAGCGCATATATGTGTAGCACCACCAGGAGCCGATGCTGCGATGATGAGAAGGAATCGCCAACAGTCTGTTGTTGGAACCGACCGGGAACAGCACGCCGGCGACTTTCTGCCGCTGCGCCCGGTCGAGTTCCACGTCCTGCTGAGCCTGACGGCGGGTGAACGTCACGGTTACGGCATCATCCAGGATGCCAACAGGCGCGGCGAGAGGATGGCGCCAGACGTGGGCACGCTTTACCGCGCACTCCGGCGGATGAAGGAGCAGGGGCTGATCGCGGGTGCCGATCGACGGCGAGCTCCGGACGCGGGTGATGAACGACGGACGTACTACCGCATCACGGCGCTGGGTCGGCAGGTGGCGAGAACCGAGGCCAGGCGCCTCGAGGCGCTGACGCGCGCAGCACGAACGGGCGGACTGCTCGAGGAGAAAACAACATGAGCGAGGGTCGTTGGCTGACGACATCGGAGCGCTGGTTCAGGCTCGTGCTGCGGCTCTATCCGGCGGGTTTCCGTCATGATATGGGCGAAGCGTTGGTAGAAACGTACCGCGACCGTTGTCGTGCGGCGTTGCGCCAAGGCGGTGTGATGTCACTCATGATGGTGTGGCTGCGGGCGCTGACGGACTCGCTGAGGAATGGGCTGGGCGAGCGCGTTAGGCCAAGGATGACGTGGAGTCGGAGCGGAAACTGGGGCCGCGACATGGGATTCGTGATGCGTCGGCTGGTGCGGGCGCCGGTGTTCGCGTTAACGACGGTGGGAACCTTGACCATCGGCCTCGGCGCCTTCGCAGTAGTCTATACAGCGGTAGATAAGGTCCTGATCGAGCCGCTGCCGTACGAGCGGCCGGGCGATCTGTATTTTGTTTGGCGAGACTACGGACCGATAAACGATATCAATCGCGCCTGGGTCGGAGGACCGGACATCGCCGACCTGGACTCGGTCGGTGGCGTGATCGAGGGCGCGGCAGGCCTGCGGCGAGAAACGAGAACGCTCTCGGCCGGAGCCGACGCAGAGGCGGAGGAGATCCCGGTGATGCTATCGTCTGGCAACCTCCTTCAGCTGCTCGGAGTCCAGCCGGACCTTGGCCACGGCTTCACGCCCGACGAAGCCGGGCCGGGCCGGGCGCCGGTGGTTGTATTGGGCCACGATCTATGGAATGGACGGTTCGCCGCCGACACCTCGATCATCGGCTCCGAGATCGAATTGGATGGCGAGCCCTTCACGGTGATCGGCGTGTTGGGTCAGGGTTTTCGGTTCGCGATGCACTCGAGTCTCGGGCCGCCGCAGCGAGCCGATGCCTACATCACGTTTCCCTACAAGCTGGCCGAGACGACGCCGGGCGCCGGCTGGTCGAATGCAGGGCTGATCCGCGCACGGCCCGGAACGCCGGCTGAGACGGTGGCGGCGGCGGTCGCTGCGGTGGGCGAGGCGATCGACGAGCGTGACTACGAGGGTCGCGGACTGCGCCTGTATCCCGTCGGCTTGAAGGACGATCTCGTTGCAGGTATTCGCCCGGCGCTGATGATCCTCGCCCTGGCCGCTATGGTCATGGTGCTCGTGCTGGCGGTCAACTTGGCAACGCTGTTGCTCGCCCGGGCGGCACAGCGCGAACGCGAGTTCGCGGTCTCTCGCGCGCTAGGCGCGAATGGACTGGCGCTCGCGCGGGCGACGCTTCTCGAAGGTGGCATGATCGGCATGTTGGGCGGTATTTGCGCATCGCTTGCGAGTATATGGGGCGCGCGGATGTTAGTCGCACTTGCACCGCTGGATATCCCGCGGCGGGATTCGATCGCCGTGGACTGGCAGATCGCGGCGATCGTGATCGCCGTCGGTAGCATGCTCGGGCTTCTCGCGGGCGTGGTGCCTGCGATATGGGCGACGCGAACAAGACTGTCGATGCTGCTCAGGAACGCGGCGATCCGCGGTGGAGGCGGGCACGCGCGGATGAGGCGGAGCATGGTTGTAGTTCAGGTGGCGCTCTCTCTGACGTTGCTGACCGCGGGTGGCCTCGTTGTTAGGAGCTTCGATCGAATACTGCGTGCCGACCCAGGGTTCGAGCCCACCGGCGTGCTGACCTTGCGCGTGTCGGTGCCCCAGCTGCGGTACGCCGGCGATGCCTCGGTCAATTCGCTGCACGAGAGAATCGATCGGGAGTTGACGGCGTTGCCGGGCGTGGCGGCCGTCGGCGCGTCATCGGCGCTGCCGCTGTCGGCAGATGCCGGCCAACCGGCGGTGCGTTTCCCGGGAGCCCCGGGCAATACCGGCGACGTCGAGCATGATGAGCCACTGGTCGATAGGGTCGTGACACGCCCGGGTTACTTCGAGGCGATGGGTAGTGCTCTTCTTGCAGGCCGCGCCTTCGATGCGGCGTCTCCGAACGGCGCGCGAGAGGCGCTGATTGACCGCACATTGGCCACAACGTTCTTCCCCGAGGGCGATCCGGTCGGTGCTACGCTTGTGCTCGGCCGTGACTCAATGACCGTGAGGGGTGTGGTCGAGCACGCGCGTCTGTATAACGTATACCGGGACGGCCGCTCTCAGGTTTATGTCCGAAGCGACGCCTTCAACACCGCTACGCTTTCATGGGCGCTGCGGACCCGTCGTTCGCCCTCGGGCCTGGTGCCGGATGTCCGTGCTGCGATCCGACGCATCGATCCACAGCTCGCACTCGCCGATATCCGACCGATGGATCAAGTCGTCGACGAGTCGCTTCGTCAGCAGCGCCTGAGCGCAGTGCTCATCACGAGCTTCTCCCTGGGGGCCCTGCTTCTCTCCATGATGGGGCTGTACGGCGTGGTCTCCGGATCCGTCACCCGTCGGCGCCACGAGCTCGCCGTCCGCCTCGCGCTCGGCGCCGACCACGGCCGAGTGACTCGACTCGTGCTGCGCGAGGGCGTGCTGCTGATCTCGCTCGGGTTGCTTGTCGGCATACCGGGAATCTATTTCGCGGGACAGGCCGTCCGCGGCGTGCTCGTTGGCGTTTCGCCTTTCGATCCGCTGACGCTCGCCGCCGTCGCCTCCGGGCTCGCGATCGTGGCGATGACCGCGTGCTACGTGCCCACCCGGCGCGTGGCGAGGATCGACCCGGCGCGGTCGCTCAGGGAGGATTGAGGGAAGGCGGCCGTCGGCCGGATGAACGAACAGAGGCTCATCGCGAAAGCGGGTAGCGGAAGCAGCCGGCCGCGGCTCTCGAGGCTGCGCCTAAGGCGAATGCAAATGCCCCTGGACACACGCTCGCGTGCGGGAAGCGGCGTCCCGATTCCGGGACAGTCGACGGCAAGATCATGCCAGTTCAGCATGGATAATTCATTGTTGTGTTGGCACTTGCACGTTTGTGAGCGGCGGCATATCTGATGCTACGCGGCCGTAAGCGATTCAGGCTGACGAGTTCATTGTATCGCATAGGAGACCCGTGATCTCGAAGCTATCTCGATCGCCTGCGCCGTACTCGTCTTCCAGTTTTTTGCAACGACGAATCCGTCCACTCCCGGACCGGAGCTAACCAATGGACAGGTTTCGCCAGGACCTGCGTCATGCGGTTCGTCAACTCGCGGGGAACCGAACCTTCACGCTCCTCGCCGTGGCCACGCTCGCGCTCGGAATCGGAGCGAATGCGGCGATCTTCAGTGTCGTGAACGGCGTCATGCTGCGCCCGCTGCCGTACCCCGATCCAGAGCGCGTCACCTACCTGAGCTGGAACTGGCAGAACGGGCAGATCGGCGCTCTCAGCGCGTACAAGTACGAGCACTGGCGCGAGCACAGTCTGGTCTTCGACGGTGTTGCGACGTTGAACACCATGTTGGCGGAGGTCAGGGTCGGCGACGCGGTTGACGAAGTGCAGGGCATGCGTATCACCGAGGATTTTCTGCGCGTGATTGGGCTTCCGCCGATTCTCGGTCGAGATTTTCGGGCGGAGGAGGACGAGCCCGGCGGCCCGCTCGCCGCAATCCTGAGTCATGAGTTTTGGCGCGACCGTCTCGATGCAGACCC
>JBOHRM010000656.1:0-6562 GCA_050732715.1 Longimicrobiales bacterium | reverse complement strand
CGTCGCTTTCGGGCGGCATATTTGGCGACCACGCATCACCGATCAGCGATACCACGATCATCTCCTCGATGGCCGCCGCGACCGATCACATTGACCATGTTCGGACGCAGCTGCCGTACGCGCTCCTCGCCGGCGCGGCCGCGACGCTCGCGTTCGCGCTCGCGGGCGCGACACTGTAGTACGTTGTAGACGACGTCGACAGAAAGGAGACCACGGATGCGTCCGGTCCTGATCCTCGTTGCGCTCGTCGGGTACGCCTGTGCGCGCGCGCCCGTGCCGTCCGCGCAGATCGAGCCCGCCGAGGCTTCGGCTGTGCGCGTGCCGCCGGTGCCGAGCCTGGCGCCGCTCGGGCAGGCCATCCGCACGCGTATCGCCGAAGAGAATGATGCCGAGATCGGGCTCGCACTGATCGATCTGGGCACGGGCCAACGGCTCGAATTCGATGCGTCGATCACGATGCACGCCGCGAGCACGATGAAGGTGCCGGTCATGCTCGAGCTGTTCCGCGCCGCCGAGGCCGGCGGGCCCACGCTCGATCGAGCGATCCCCGTCACCAACCAGTTCCATAGCATCATCGGTGACACGGCGTTCACGTTGTCGATCGACGACGACAGCGAGAAGACGCTTTACGATCGGCTCGGCGAGCGCGTCAGCCTGCGCGAGTTGGCGCGGCTCATGATCGTGCGCTCCTCGAATCTCGCGCTGAACCTGCTCATTCAGCAGGTCGGTGCGGACGCGGTCATGCGGACGCTGGCCTCGATCGGCGCACAGGACATGGTCGTGCGGCGCGGCGTCGAGGACATGCCCGCGTTCCGCCAAGGACTGAACAACACGACCACCGCCGCGGCGTTCGCCGCCGTGCTCGAGGCGATCGCCCGCTGTAGTGTCACGCTGCGCGCCGCGTGCGGCGAGATGCTCGACATCCTCGCTGACCAGGAGTTCGACGATATGATCCCCGCCGGGCTGCCGGCGGGCACGCGCGTCGCGCACAAGACCGGCTGGATCAGCGGCATCCACCACGACGGCGGCATCGTTTTCCCACCGGAGCGCGCGCCCTACGTGCTCGTGATCCTGACCCGCGGCATCACCGACGCCGCTCGCGCGTCGCGCGCCGCCGCCGACATCTCGGGCATGGTCTGGACCCAGCTCACCGACCCCGCGTTCGATGCCTGGGTCGAGCCCGAGGAGGAATCCACACGGACGCTGCTCGAGCTGCACGCGCGCCACCGCGTCGACGCCATCTCGGTGCGACACTTCGGCTACAGTCAGCTGTGGCGCGGGCTCGAGCCCTTTCTCGACGGCGCCGTTCGCCGCGAGACCGTCGGCCGGTCCGGCGAAGGCCGTGAGCTGTCGATGCTGCGCTACGGCACCGGCCCCACACGCGTACTCATGTGGTCGCAGATGCACGGCGATGAATCGACGGCAACCATGGCGCTCGCCGACCTCGTGCGCTTCCTCCACGAATCGGGTGACGACCCGCGCGCGCGGCGTTGGGCCGAGCGGATCACGTTGCTCATGATCCCGATGCTCAATCCCGACGGCGCGGAGCGCTTCCAGCGCCAGGACGCGTACGGCGTCGACGTCAACCGCGACGGCCGCGCCCTCGCCACACCCGAAGCGCAGACCCTCAAACGCGTGCGTGACACGTATCGACCCGAGTTCGGCTTCAACCTGCACGACCAGAATCCACGCACGCGCGTCGGCTCGACCGAACGGCTCGCCGCCATATCGTTGCTCGCGCCCGCCGTCGATCGCAACGTTACCGAAACCGAGGGCTTCCTCGCCGCCAAACACGTCGCGGCCACCATCGCACGCGGCATCGATCCGCTCGTCCACGGCTACGTCACCCGGTACGACGACACGTTCAACGCCCGTGCGTTCGGCGACCTCATGCAGCAGTGGGGCACATCGACCGTGCTGATCGAGTCTGGCGGCTGGCGCGGCGACCCCGAGAAACAGTACCTCCGCGCCGTCAACTTCGTCGCACTCGTCACCGCGCTCGACGCTATCGCGAACGACAACTACCGCGACGCCGGCATCGAGCCGTACGAGGCGCTGCCGTCGAACGGCCGCTCGGTCAACGACCTGCTGATCCGTGGCGGCACGCTCGTCATCCCCGGCCTCGCGCCCGTCCGCGCGGACGTCACTGCGAACCTCGAGGACGGGAACGGCGCCCCGCCAGCCGCACGCATCAGTGAGATCGGCGACCTCGCCGAAACCTCCGCCCGCGACACGCTCGACGTGCCCGGCCTGTTCTTGCACCCGGTCTTCGCCGACACGCTGCGCGCACCGTCGGTCACGCCCGGGATGGACGCGTCATTCGACGTGCGCAGCGGCGCGACCCCCAACAGTGAGATCGTATTCCGGATCGTGCGCGGCGTGAGAACGGCCGCCAACCTGCAACCGCCGAACTGAGCGGCCTCGATGGCCGAGCTCGCGCGGCACCGTTCAGATCGCGTATGGACTGCAAACGGCGACCGGACAACGCACGCCGGCCGTCACTGTTCGAGCATTGTGGGGATCGTGCGCTCGTATGCGATGGGGTGGACGAGCACCGCGCCGTCGGAGGGCAGGCGGATCTCGACGGGCCGGTCGCGCAGCGCCCTCCGAAAGCCCTTCCCTTCCAGCAACCGGTGCACGTAGACGCGGCGTGCAATGACCATCACGGTCGCGAGCACGGGCACCGCGACGAGCAGGCCGACGATCTCGAGCAGGTGGGCCATGATCAGCACGCTGAGGATCGATAGCACGGGCGGCAGGTGGACCTGCCGCTCCATGATCATCGGCGCGACGACGTTCGCCTCGACCAGGTGCACCACCACACCGAGCAGGATCACGAGCATGAAGTGGCCGGCGGGACCCACCGAGAGGATGCCGAGCTGCCAACCGGCACCGGCGACGACGAAGAACGCCGGTACGATGGTCGACACGAGCGTGCCGAAGATCGGCACGATCGCGACGGCGCCGGTGAACACGCCGAACGCGAGGGCGTACGGCACCTTGAGCAGCCCGAGACCTACCCAGGTCAGCACGCCGAGGACTGTCATGGCCAGGAGCTGGCCGACGATCCATGCGCGCAGCGTATTGCCGAGGTCGGCGAGGATGTCGCGCACGAGCTCGCGGTGCACGGGCGGCGCGAGCAGGATGAAGCCTTCGCGATACAGTCCGGGCCGCAGCGCGAAGTACACGCCCATGACGAGCACGCTCACGAAGTGTATGAGGAACGCGACGCCGCTGAACACCACGGGCACGGCGCCGCGCACGTAACCGCCCACCTCACCGATGAAGCCTCCGATATAGCTCTCGCCCGCAGCGCGCTGCCCGAGGATCTGCTCCGCGAACGGCGAGCGCTCGGCGAGCGCCACCAGCTGCGTCTCCCATCGCTGGGCGAGCATCGGCAGCGATTGGATGAGGTCTTCCGTCTGCGCAATGAGCGGCGGCACGATGAGCGAGCCGATCGCGACGACGGCGATGACGGTGAGGAGCAACCCCGTGACGAGACCGACGCCGCGCGGCATGCCCAGCCGCTTCTGTAGAAGATCCGTGATCGCGCCGAGATAGAGCGAAAAGAGAATCGCGATGAACAGCAGCAGCACGATCTCGGCGATGCTGTAGAGGAACAGCAGCAGAAGCAGCGCGAAGATCGTCGCAATCAGTATGGCGTAAGGCCGGCGATTCATACGAACTACGAGGACTTAGGACTAGGACTCAGGACCTAGAACGAACGCCGGCATCCCTAAGTCCTATGTCCTATGTCCTGTGTCCTAATTCAGGGCGAGTCCTCGATCTCGGCCTCCTTGACCGCCGGCGTGTCCTGCGGTTGGCCGTCGCCGCTCGCCTTGTTCGCGGCGGATGGCGTGGCGCCGGGCAGGGCCGCGCGCTCGGCGCCGGGGGCGGGTAGGCCCATGCGCTCCTTGAGCTGAAGCAGCCGGAACTCGACGTTCTCGGTCGCGGGCTCGAGGGTGGCGAACTCGCGCTCGAGCGGGTCGCCGCTCAGTGCCTCGGTGACCTCGGCCGAAGCGAGCGTGCGGCGCTCGGACTCCTCGATCCGTTCGGCCATCCGGTCGAACGTCTCGAAGGCCGACCGGTCGCTCAAACCGGCCATGGTCTCATGGATGCGCTTCTGCGCCTGCGCGCGCTTCTGCTTGGCGATCAGCAGGTTCTTCTTGCGCTTGGCCTCTTCGATCTTGTCGTTGAGCTGGCGCAGCGAGTCCTTCAGCCGCTCCGTTTCCTGGTTCTGCCGCTGCCAGGTCTCCTGAAGCGACAGTGCACGCTCGCCGTGCTCCTGCTGGCGCAGCAGCGCCTGCTTGGCGAGGTCGTCGCGCTCCTCGCGGACGGCGAGCACGGCTCGGTGCTCCCAGTCGTTTGCGAGCTTCTGCTCCTCCTCCATCTGCGCGCGTAGCTTGCGTTCGTCCGCGATCGCTATCGCGACCTCCTGCTTCGCCTTGGCGAGCTGCTCGCGCATGTCGAGGAGAACCTGGTTGAGCATCTTCTCCGGATTCTCGGCACGCGCGATCGCGTCATTGATGTTCGATCGCAGAAGCTGCGACAGCTTCGAGAAAATTCCCATTGGACTATCCTCCCTGCGCGACGGGGACGAGCCCGACGAGATCGGGGAGGTGACTGGTGGCGGCGAAGACCACGCTCTCGTACGAGCTGCGCAGCTCGCCGAAATCGAGCGTCTCGAGCTCGAGCGCGTCCGAGAGAACCACCTCGTCTGCCTCGATGCCGTAGCTGCCGTGCACGATATCCGTGGCGTTGAGCTCGAGCAGCTTGCGATACAAGGCCGTGTAGCGCCCCTCCTCGGAGCCGGGCACGAGGTCCATGACCTTGAGCCGGAGCACGACGACGGGGGGTGAGTAGTGGACGACGACGTTCGCGGCGGCGTCGTCGGATTTCACGACCCACATGCCTTCGTCGACTTCATCGAAGTCGAGCTCCATGCGGATCAAGTAGCTTTCGAGGTCTTCGCGTGTGGTCATCTTCGACTCCTTGAACGGATCAGGATCGCGGGCGGTTTGGGTTCCGAGTTCCGAGCTCCGAGTTGGAGCCCAGACCTCGGCCCGACCCTATGGTGACGATATACAACCTATCGGTCGTAGCGCACGTCCCGGTTGTAGTCTCATGCCGATTGAACCATACCAGTCTTACGCCAAGGCATCATCGTAGTTTCGGCCAGCGTCGAACATAGCAGTCCACGGGGCAGTTAGCACCAGCACCAGCGAGGTGCACGGACTCGGAACTCGGAACCCGGAACCCGGAACCCGTTTCGCAGTCAGCCGACCGCCGCGAGGCCCAGCGTTTCCGCCAGGAATCGCCCGGTGTGCGACACGGGGTTCGCAGCTACGCTCTCGGGCGAGCCCTGGGCGACGATGCGGCCGCCACCTTCGCCGCCCTCCGGCCCCAGATCGATGATCCAGTCCGCGGTCTTCACGACCTCGAAGTTGTGCTCGATGACGACCACGGTGTTGCCCCTGTCGACGAGACGGTGCAGCACGTCGAGCAGCAAGCGCACGTCCTCGAAGTGCAGGCCCGTTGTCGGCTCGTCGAGAATGTAGAACGTGCGGCCCGTGTCGCGGCGGGACAATTCCGTCGCCAGCTTGACCCGCTGCGCCTCGCCGCCGGACAGCGTCGTCGCGGCCTGACCGAGGTGGATAGAGCCGAGCCCGACGTCGGCGAGGGTGCGCAGCTTCCGCTGGATCGAGGGCACGGCGTCGAAGAACTCGAGCGCCTGCTCGACGGTCATGTCGAGCACGTCGGCAATGTTCCTCCCTTTGTAGAAGACCTCGAGCGTCTCGCGGTTGTAACGGCGGCCGCGGCAGACGTCGCAGGGCACGTAGACGTCGGGCAGGAAGTGCATCTCGATCTTGATGAGGCCATCGCCCTGGCACGCCTCACAGCGTCCGCCCTTGACGTTGAACGAGAAGCGGCCCGGCGAGTAGCCGCGGATATTCGATTCCGGCAGCTGTGAGAACAGGTCGCGGATCGGCGTGAACAGCCCCGTGTACGTGGCCGGGTTCGAGCGCGGCGTCCGTCCGATCGGCGACTGGTCGATGGCGACGACCTTGTCGATGTGGTCGAGCCCGTCGATGCCCTCGTGCGCGCCGGGGATCACGCGCGCCTTGTAGAACCGCCGGGCCAGGGCGGCGTGCAGGATGTCGCTGACCAGCGTGCTCTTGCCGGATCCGCTGACGCCGGTCACGCAGATGAACGTGCTCAGCGGGAAGGCGACGTCGATGTTCTTCAAGTTGTGGTGGCGCGCGCCGCGCACGCGCAGCGCGTTGGCCTTCGACGGCGCGCGTCGCTGCGCGGGGACCGGGATCTCGCGGTCGCCGCGCAGGTACGCCGCGGTCAGCGAGGTCGGGCTCGCGAGGACCTGCTCGATCGTGCCCTCGGCCACGATCTCGCCGCCGTGCCGGCCGGCGCCGGGGCCGAGGTCGACGATGTGGTCCGCGGCAAGGATCGTGTCGCGGTCGTGCTCGACGACGAGCACGGTGTTGCCGAGGTCTCGGAGCTGGCCGAGCGTACCGAGCAGGCGTTCGTTGTCGCGCTGGTGCAGCCC
>JBOHRM010000655.1:0-3426 GCA_050732715.1 Longimicrobiales bacterium | reverse complement strand
GGCGGAACTCGCCACCCACCGATTCCGCGCGCTCGCGCATGTTCGTCAATCCGAATCCGCCGTTCGACATCTCGACCGCCGCCGGCGGACCGCACGCGTCCGTCTGCACCGGCGGGTCGGTCGCGTCCTTCCGGCACGTGCCCACACCGTCGTCGGTGACGCTGAGGCGCGTCGCAGCGTGATCGGAGCGCAGCTTGATCACGGCATGGCGCGCGTGCGCGTGCTTCACCACGTTGTTCACCGCTTCCTGCGCGATACGGAACAACGCCTCTTCCACCGGATGGGGTTGCTGCACGTAAGCGTCCACCTCGAGCGCGATTTCGAGCTCGTCCCCCACAGAGTTCGCGATGTGGTTGGCGAGCGCGGTCGGCAGGCCGTCCCGGTGCAAGCATTCGATGCTGGCCGGAACGGGGTTCGCCCCTGAAGCCGTGGCATCGTTCGGCCGAAGTTGAGTCAGCAAGTAGCGCATCTCACGCAAAGCCGATCGGCTGAGCTCGAGGAGCCGATCACCGCGCCGCGCGGCCTCAGTGGGATCACGTCGCCGCGCATCCTCGAGTGATTCCGCGATCATCACCATTCCGAACAGGTGCTGCGTCACCGAATCGTGCAGATCGCGCGCGAGCCGTTGCCGTTCCTCGAGTGCGGCCAGCGTCCGTCCACGCTCGTGCAGCCTCGCGTTCTCGATCGCGACGGCGAGCTGGTCCGCCACGATCCTCAGGCTCGTCGCGTCCTCCTCGCCGAACGGCTCCGAGCTCTCGACGTTCAGCACACCCAGGACGCGCTCGCCCAACACGATCGGCACCGCGAGCTCCGCGATGATCCCCACCGCACCCGGCGTCGGGATGTGACGAGGATCGTTCGCCACATCGTTCACGAGCTGCGTCCGCCGCTCGCGCACGGCGGCTCCCATGATCCCATCGGTGATGGGGATGCGGTATTCCCCGTGTACGATGTCCTTGTAGTGACCGCCGACGGTGTTCACCACGAGGACCGGCGTATCCCCGGGCTCGACCAATGGGATGCAGACGTTCGGATAGTCCAGCAGCTCGTGTATCGCATTCGCCGCCCGACGCAGCAGCTCGCTCAACCGTAGGTCCGCCGTCACGACGTGGCCGATCCGCGCGATCAGCCCGAGCCTCTCCGTGCGCTGGCGCTCCGACGCGTACCTGCGTGCATTCTCGACGGCGATCGCCGCGTGACGCGCGAAGATTCCCAGCATCTCGACGTCGGACGGTTCGAAGTACCGCTTCCGGCCCAACGCTTCGCGCACCGCGGCGCCGTTGCTGGCGCCGATGCCGATGCCGAAGAAACCGATCATGCGGCCCTCGCGCGATTGCATCGGCATCCCGATGACGGGGTTCTCGAGACGATCGTACAGGGTGGGGCCTTCGAGGTCCCCGTAGCGACGCAGCACGACCGGTTCGCCGCGCCGCAGCACCTCACCCGCGAGCCCGACACCTGCACGGAACTCCGAGCCCAGCTCCGACGGCGGAAGGTTCCAGATCGCCTCGATCCGCACGACGCTTCGCGCGCTGTCGATCAATCCGATGGCGCCGTCGTCCGCTCCAATGAGGTTACACGCATGGCGCAAGATCAGCGTGAGCAGGGGCCGTAGCTCCAGCTCGCTGTTGATCGACTCGATGAGCGCCAGGAGACTCCCCTTCTTGCGGAGAGCTTCCTCCAGCGTGTCGACTTCACTCGATACCAATGGTGCGGCTGTTTGCACGGACATCACGATCGCCTTTGCCAGTGGTCGCGGACCTCGTCGTCCCGCCCGCTCAGAACACGATGCGACACTCGTACTTCGCGAGCCACAGCCCCGAGTTCAGGTCGGCCGTGATGATGTGACCCTTGAAGAGCTGGGCGCCCCAGGTCATCGACCAGTTCGGCGTGACCGCATCGGGACTCGACGTACGGATCGACCCCATCTCACGGCCCTGGCGGTAGAGGTCGCCTCGAAGCTCGCCGGAAACATCGACCGCGCGTAGGCCAGCCTGATAGTAACCCACGTAGAGGATATCATCCTCGACCCAGAAATTGTGCGCGCCGGCCTCGGGCACTTCGTAGTGCGCCACCTGCACCGGCGCCTCGGGGTTCGAGTAATCGACGACGTGGATGTAGCCGCGCGCCTCGATCGGCCGGTCCGCATCCCAATCGGAGGGGAAGATCTCGTCGCCTATGAAGAGATAATCACCGTAACGCCACGCGGTGTGCGTGTGGCCCTCGGGGTACTTGAACTGGCTCACGAACGCGGGCGCCTCTGGTGAGCCGCCGTGCGTGCCCGCGCCGACGTCGAGCGTGATCAGCCCATCGTCCCAGTACGAGAGATACGCATAGCCGTCCTGCACGATCACATCGTGCAGACCTCGGTCCTCGTTGGGCAGGCTCCAGCGGCCGATCTCGCGGGGCTGGCGGGGATCGCCGATGTCGATGATGCGGAGGTCGCGCGTACCGTTGTGACAGGCGAACACGAGGTCGCGCTCACCGTCGATCCAGACGTTGTGTACGCCGCCGGTCAGCGTCTCCGTGTATTCGGCGAGAATTGTGGGGTGCGCGGGCACGCTCAGGTCGAGGAGGACGATGCCGTTGCGGCGCGAGGACGCCCCCTCGCGCGTCACCGCGGCGAGGCGGTTGTTCGGGTGGATCTTCACGTCGTTGATGCGGCGGGCATCGAGCTGCACGGAATCGGTGAGAACCGGGAGCGCCGGGTCGGTGATGTCGAAGACCTTGGCCCAGTCGTGCATGAACGTGCCGATGATGGCGTAGTCCCGCCCATCGGCTCCCTCGAACGCCCACGTATCGCCCGCGTGGTGACCCACGGTAAGCCCGTGACCCACTCGGACCAGCTCGCCGTCGTGCGTGCGCTGGGTGACCTCGATCGCGGTGCGCTCGACTCGTTCGGGGCCGACCACGGCGGTGACCGTGTAGCTGCCCGGCCGCTCCGCCACGAACACACCCTCGCCGCCGTCCTCGCCGATCCCGGCGCCCGATTGCTCGACGGACCAGGCCGGCAACAGCGGCCCGACATCTCGGCCGGCCGCATCGGTCGCAGCGAGGCTGAATCTCACGACGTCGCCCGTCCTCGCCTCCGTCACGGGTGACGTGATGCGGTACGCGGCCGCAGCGTTGGCCACGACTCGGACGCGCAGCTCCGTCCGCGCACTGCCCGATTGCACAGAGAGCGTGGCCGTGCCGGGTGCGTGCGCGGCAAGCCGCCGGGTCGCGTCCACGGTCGCGACGCCCGGCGCATCCGACTCGAAGCTCAGGGGAGCGCCGGGCAAGATGGTTCCCGTGCGGTCGCGCACGATCACCTCGACCGATGCACCGGTACCCGCCAGGACCTCGTCGACACCGAAGCGAGCGTCGATCGTCGACGGCGGCAGCGCGGGGACTACGATCATCGCTTCCGCGCTGTGCTCCCCGGCG
>JBOHRM010000654.1:0-2321 GCA_050732715.1 Longimicrobiales bacterium | reverse complement strand
TTCGCATTCGGGCGGAGGAGCCGCCACTCAATTTCAACAATCTATCGGGCAATCCCCCGGCATCCGGCGCAACGGCTTGTGACGATCCCGGTTCCCCAGGGCTGTTGGTCGGTCTGGTAGGCTCGCGTCCAGGGGACACCTAACCGCTCGCGCACCCCACTCCGGGATGACTACTTCCTGCACGAGCAACACGTCGGGGTGGAGCTCGTCGATCACCCATCGCCACGCGGTCTCATGGTGCCGACGGTGGCTCCAGTAGGTCATGTTCCAGGTCACGATCCTCGTCGTCGTGATGCTCTGGGTCGACGGCGGCGTGGTCAAGCAGGATGAGTTGGCCCGTTCGCAACAGCGGCCTTGCCAGGGCTTTTCCTCGCCGGAGGCATCTCGCCGTGGCACTCACGGCGCGGTGGGCCGAAGCAAGTGGCCTTCGTGTCACCCGCAGAGCAAGTCGACAAGGCAGTGAGGAGCGGCGGCCGTGGGGCATGAGGCCGTGGGGGACGACGGGAATAGAAGACTCTCGCGCACCGGCCAGTCGCTCGCTCGTGGCCCGAACGATCATCAGGCGGAGTGGTCCCACAGCGCCGTCGCTTCGACCTCATGCCATTCGTTTTCGGTGGTCGTGAGGTCGTGCAAGGGAATCGCGTCCCGCGGGCGCTATTTCTAACGGGAGCCGTCCAGTCCGGAAGGTCTCTACTGCTCGCGAGAAGCGTCGGCCCGGTCCTGCGCGATGGCCTCGTAGGCGGCTTCGAGCTTCGAGGCAATGGCTTCGAGCACTGGCAGTACGCGCTGCCAGTCGCTGGCGACAATGTCGACCTGAACGCTAGGCCACGCGTCAGCTGCCTTGCCGCTCGGTAGCGCGGCGATCATTGATGCGATCGCGTC
Organism: Longimicrobiales bacterium; assembly: GCA_050732715.1. GTDB lineage: Bacteria > Gemmatimonadota > Gemmatimonadetes > Longimicrobiales > RSA9 > JBOHRM01. The sequence goes on along the minus strand of JBOHRM010000654.1, from coordinate 1,439 downwards.
TGCCACCTCGCCGTGGCCGCTACGACGGATTGGCCGGATCCGCACCTCGAGCGTCCGCAGCTTCGGATAGAGATAGAAGGCACCCTGGCCACTGGTGAGCGAGATTTTCCGTGACTTCCCAGCGTCATCGATCGTGAACCCACGATCAACGGCCCATTGCTCTACGTTCGAAAGAGCACGCTTGAAGTTGTCGTCGGCGCGAGCGAGGAGCACCGAGAGAGGCACCTTGGCCTGCGCTGAACCTGGCATAGACGTCACCACATGGCCGATTCGTTCGGCGGCGATGGCCGCCATAGCCCCTTCGCCAAGCTGCCGTATGCGGATCGCGGCTACTTCTGCGTCAGTCATTTGGCGCGAGAGAAATTCTACGATGGCCTGCAACTCCGGCGGAATGTCGTCTGCGACGAACAACATGCGCACGCGGCCAGCTCGCAGGTTTGTGCTCACCTGCGCCCAGAAGTCTCTGGATCGATGTCCCCACCGCAACATTCGAGAAGCCTCGCTGAGGCCTCCGCGCCATGCGTCTCAACGAACCACGCCTTGACTCGTTCGGTTGGCCAGTAGCGACTGGCGTTCGCGCCATAGTCCAGCATTTGCCCGACGACCTGTCGACGGATCTCGCGGTTCGACGCCCGCTTGACCTCTACCGGCACACTGGGACGGCATCGGCAGTAACGAGAAAGTGATCGAGGCTGAACTGGTCGGCCCCAGCCTCGGCCAGCGGAACGCCGGCTTCGCGACGAACCAGCAGCCATGACGTGGCCTCTTCGTCGAAACACACGGCGAGCAACTGCGGGTTGTGTTCAACCAGTTCCTGTCGTTCGTCTTCGCTGGAGAGCAGGTGAGGCTCCAGCCGCGAGAGAACCTTGCTGCCGCTCCGAAGAAACATCCCAGATGTCCATCGAGGCCTCCCAGGTGAAAACTTTCACACGAGTCTGTCCCGTTCGGATCAGACTCGGAACTCAGAGGATGCTCCGGTCGACGGTCGACTCCGACGATGGTCGCTGAAAATCTTTGCACACCACCATTATGGCGCCGTCCCGGGTCGATTCAACCCTCTAGCAGGTATCACAGCGAAGCGAGTTCGGCTAGGTCGCCCCAGGCCTCTGCGGAGCCGCAGTCTCCTCGAATGCGTTCCGGACGCCGTGGATCGGCGCCGAGACGTCCCAACCTCATTCGTACGCCTCGGCAAGCCACAGGACCGAAAGCACACGGGCTGAACGCCGAAGCCGGTCCCGAAACGTCGCGTCGACTGCGAGCGGATAGCTGTTCAGCACCTGCTCGACGAGGCTCCAGCCGCGCCAGGTCACGAGGAATACGAAATCCCGTGCCGGATCCCCCAGGATCGCGTCCGTCCAGTCGAGGATACCCACGAGCCGGCCGGTGTCCGGATCGAGGATGAGGTGTTCGGGGCCGAGGTCGTGATGGATGAAGCGTAC
>JBOHRM010000653.1:0-2837 GCA_050732715.1 Longimicrobiales bacterium | reverse complement strand
CCACCGCACCATCCCCGTATTTCAACAGCCTGCTAACCCCTCGCGCGCGACCCGACAGCCCGTTTGAATTACCTTTCCTTGATCAGCGATCGCGGCTCCGGCCCGGTCAACCGCTCCGCCCATCGGTCGATCCGGTCGCGCGGACCCACGTCAGCGTCCTGCTCCTCCGCCAGCGCCAGCGCAACGAACTCGGGAGCGATCCCCACCTCGGCCGCGGCCTGACGGACCTGGCTCAGGTTGTAGCCCGTCTGGCCCCCCGACTCAGTCGACTCGGTCGACACGACGGTTGGGTGCGACCCGCGATCGGCAGCCGCGGATTGGAGGTCGGCCGCGCGTTTCCAAACGCGCTGAGCCTCCTCCTCGGAGAGCCGATCCATGCCGTCGATCATCTCAGATCACCTCACCAATCTTCGTTCAGCGTCGACTGAAGCTAGCAAAGCAGGAGCTTGCAACGCTCGACGTTCGTGAGAATGTCCGCGTGCAGGCGCTTGAGCACGGCAGCATCCAGCCCGGCGCCGGCCGCATCGTCGACGACCGCCCCCAGTGCGGCCGGTACGTGATGCAGCAGGTCTCGAACGTAGCCCACGACCTCGGCGGGATCCGCACCGAGAACATCGGCAAGACGTTCCCATTCGGCCTGGCGCACGTGAACGATGCGGTTCTCGCCGCCGATCGGCATGGCCATGCGTAGTTGGTTGTCGACCGGATAATACGGCAGCGCCGAGATGAGGTCGTAGAGCGGAGTCATGAGGACTTGATCTCCGCTCGTCAAATACCACGAGTAGTTCTTCGCGTGGGCATCCGTGCCACCGATGATCCAGTTGACCGCCGCGGCCCCCAGGATCCGCTGGAAGTCGGCCTCAGGGTCGGCGGAGTGGGCCTCGGCAAGTCCGGCCATCTCCGCGAACCCTGGCCCGCCATGACCTTGATATTTTCTTTCCGGCGGGATACCGAGTGCCTGGCACGTGTCCTCCTGATGCAACCGGGCGACTCCGGTCTCGTCCGCTCGCCGGTCGAACCGCTGCACGATGATCGCGATCTCGTCGCCAAAGCGTTGAACGTGCGAAGCCGCCGCCGGGACTCCGAGGCGACGGGCTAGGCTGAGGCAGACGTGCTCGTTCGTCTCGATTCCGGGCAACTGCGGATTCGTCGGCGGTTTCAGGATGTGGGTCGACGCGGCTCGTCCGCTCGGGCGCCCCCATCCGGTTTGCGTTTGGGCGAGGGCGATCTTCGCCTGGGCGCCCGCCAGGCTGAACATGCCCCGCTGATCGTCCGCATCCACCCATGGCGGCGCGTTCCGTCGGATGCGTGCCAGCGCATCGGCAATTTCCTCTTCGGTGAGCGGCTCGATCGTCCCGCGCGAGCGCATCACCTCGTCGAGTCGCTCCTCACGCACGAACTGGACAGCGCCAGCGCAGTCCTCGCCCATGTGAGCCAGGAGCGCAAAGGCGTTATCGGGGGAGACGCTGAATTCGGTCGCCCACCCCCGCAGGATCTCCACGCTCTCCGGCAGCAGCCCGGCCAGAAAGGCGGAGACCGGCCGGTGCGTGTGTTCGTCCTGTGTGTAGGGGAGCGACAGCGACATCGATTGTGCGTTTTCGCTGGCCTGCCACTCCGGGGTGTATGTCAAGCTCAACCGGCCCCCCGCCCCCTTGCGGGCGATCGCTGCCTGCTGACCCATCAGCAGGACGTGGAGTTCCTTTGCGGGACTCAAAGACCGTTAGCGGTGCGCGCTGAGAAACGGACCCGCCGCGTTCCTGGCGCGCTGCCTTCTACGTGCTGTTCGAGCAGGTCGGTGAGTTCAGCGACGCTCGGCTGCGCAGGCGCCGGCTGTGATCGCGCGGGCGGGTGTCCAAACGTAAGCGGCTCGACATGGAGAATGATGCCCAACGCACGCAGGGTAGCGAGCACCAGACCGATCTCCGCCGTCGGCTTGCCGTGTTCGACTTCACTGATCCACCGGCGCGTGGTGTGGGCACGTGCGGCGAGTGCGGCCTGGGTCCAGCCGAGCTGACGTCGGCGAGCGCGGATCAGCCTTCCGACGTCGCGCGGCTTCCTGATTTCCATATTCTGCTCCCGTTCGATCACATTATATATTGTAACCGTCCGGTAGCTTACTGGCAAGCGCAACCATAGAATGATCCCGTTCGATCGCATTCCGAAATGAAAACGAACGGGATCACCAAGAGGCATGCCGACAAGCATCAATACGCCTGAACTCCCGATCGTACAAAATGGTGTTCCCCCCTCAACCCAACTTGGCTCTCGCCCGATTCCTGACGCAACGTGGAGGGGTACGCACCGCCTGACGTCATGGACCCGCCAATTGGCTGTCTCACTGAGGCTGGCGGCCGATCCACGGAAAAGCGACGACGACCCACGCAATGGCTGCCGGCGCGAGGAAGGCAGTGAAGGCGTGCTCCCAACCGAGCCGCATGGCGGCTTGGACAGCGATGAGTGGCGAGAGGAGTCCTTGCGAAGCCCCATCCGGTGAAGATTCCGCCGTAGGTCGTCCCAGGCGCTCTGGGGCAACGGTGTCCGCGGCCGCCGCCGGGACGAGTACCGACAGCGCGCCATACTGAGCTCCCAGGACGAGCAGCGCGCCGAGCGCGGTAGGTCCGTGATCGACGATCGCGAGCACCGAGCACGCAGCGACGAGTGTGATAGTGTTCAAAGGCAGAGCGAACGGTCGCCCGAGCTTGTCGGAGACCGGTGGGCTCGTCTGCTCGCCCGCATCTACGAAGTCTTCCCGCTGCTGTGCTCGAGCTGCGGCGGCGAACTGCGCATCATCGCATTCCTCACGGAACCCATGCCCGTCCACGCCATCCTCAGCCACC
>JBOHRM010000652.1:0-2006 GCA_050732715.1 Longimicrobiales bacterium | reverse complement strand
AGATCTACATCCAGCACGGTTCGGCGCCGTACATCTTCTCCGCGGCGATGACGCCGGCGAACGCCGCCGCCTCACTCGAAGCGCTGCGCATCCTGAACGACGAGCCGGACCACATCAAGCGACTGCGCCGCAACGCCGCCCTGCTCCGCGAAGGCCTGCTACACCTGGGACTCGACGCCGGCAGCTCGACCACCCCGATCGTGCCGCTCCACCTCGGCAACGAGTGGCGTGCTTACCATTGGGCGCGGCTGCTGCTCGAACGCGGGATCTTCGTCTCCGCCGTGGTGTTTCCCGCCGTCTCGCCCGGCCAGGCGCGGCTGCGCCTGTGCGCGACCGCCGCGCACCGCGACGAGCACTTCGATGCACTGTTCGAAGGACTCGACGCGTGCGCCGCTCAAGAGGCGACAAGGATGCCCGACCAGGACTACGCCATCAGCGGCTGAGCAGCGGTGTCGTTCGAGTTCCGGGTTACAGGTTTCGAGTTCGGCGTCAGCGGGAGAACGCAAGGACGGGTGGTCATTCGCCGCCCCAGCCTCGATTCGTTGACGTGAGGGGTTCACCCGGGTGGTGGGTCCGGCCCACCGCCATCGCCTTGGTCGCGATCGTCGTTGCCCACGCCCTCGACGGCTGGATGTACGATCATTTCCGCGTCGACGATGTCTACGGCGAGGACTGGGGCCGCATGCTCCGAGTCATGGGGTTCCTGCCGCTCTGGTTCGCGGCGGCGATCGCGCTGCGGCTCGAGGAACGGCCTGCCCGGACTCGCCGGCCCTGGCTGATCGCCCTCACACCCGCCGTCGCCGGCCTCGCCGGTGAGTTGCTCAAGCTCCTGCTGCGCCGCGAACGGCCCGCCGTGCTCGACGGCCGCTACTCGTTCCGGCCGTTCGACGAACGCACATTGTCGAGCAGTGGCCTCGCATTGCCGAGCAGCCACGCCATCGTCGCGTTCGGCGCCGCCGCCATCCTGTCACGCATATTCCCGCGCGCCTGGCCGGTCTGGTGGGCGCTGGCATGGGGTTGCGCTCTCACGCGCGTCGCCGCCGGCGCGCATTTCCTCAGCGACGTGGTGGTCTCGGCTGTGGTCGGCTGGGCCATTGGTGCGGCGGCCTGGTCACTGTACCATGCCAAACCGGCACACCCGGTTGCGCAGGCCGAGGAATCCAGGCGACTATCTTTAACAACCACCTTTACAATCTCCACCAAGGAGACGCCCCATGGCCAAGGAGCTTCGTTGCGCCGAGATCATGACGGGGTGTGATTTCGTCGCGCGCGCCGAGAGCGAGGAGGAGCTTGTCGAGCGCGGTACCGAGCACGCCCGCGTCGCGCACGGCCTCCTCGAGCTCGACCCGGAGACCGAAAACCGCGTCCGCGCCGCCATCCACGACGTCTGACACGCCGCACCCGCCGGGCCCGATGGGGGGTCCGGAAACGGGTGCTCGCGCTACCCCAGTGCTGCTTCCGCCCCGTCCGAGCAGAATTCAATCACAGAGAGCACAGAGAACGAAGGAGGGCCGCAGCGTTTCCTCATCGCAGGAGTAACGTCCATCATGACGACATCTCCGCGTCCTCTGACCTCTCCCGCGGCCCTCGGTGATTGAATTCTATTGACTCGTTCCCGGCCGCTAATCTTCCGCGGGGACGATGTCGAGCACGCGGAGGAGCGCGCCGGCCTTGGCGAGCGATTCTTCATATTCGCGGGCGGGCACGGAGTCGGCGACGATGCCGGCGCCGGCCTGGATGTAGGCGCAGTCCCCGACGGCGAGCAGCGTTCGGATCGCGATGGCGGTGTCCATCGTGCGGCCGCCCCAGGCGAAGTAGCCGACGGCGCCGGCGTACGTTGCGCGACGTACCGGCTCGAGCTCATCGATGATCTGCATTGCGCGGATCTTGGGCGCGCCGGAGACGGTGCCGGCGGGGAAGCAAGCGCGCAGCACGCTGATCGCCGAGAGCCCATCACGCAGCTCGCCGTCGACCTGGCTGACCAGGTGCATGACGTGGCTGTACTG
>JBOHRM010000651.1:0-2662 GCA_050732715.1 Longimicrobiales bacterium | reverse complement strand
CGCGTACCACTACGCGCCCGCCGTCGCAAACCTGTGGGACGACGCGCTGCCCGGCCTCGTCCTCGGCACCTGGAACGACGGCATCCACTTCTATCGCAACACCGGCGAGCCCGGTGCACCGAACTTCGAGCACGTCGAGGCGTTGACCCTCGAGCTGAGCCGCGGCAGCAACGCCGGGCCCGCCGTCATCGACCTCGATGGCGACGGCCTGCTCGACCTCGTGGTCGGCCGCTCGAACGGCGAGCTGTCATATTACCGCAACGTCGGCGCCGCCGCCGAGCCGCGCTTCGAGCTCGTGACCGACGCGTGGCTCGGCATCCGGCCCGGCCGGCGTAGCCACCCCGCGTTCACCGACCTGACCGGTGACGGGCTCCCCGAGCTCGTGCTCGGCCGCGAAGACCCCGGCGCTGTCGTCTACCGCAACACCGGCACGGCGACCGAGCCGCAGTTCGAGGAAGACGCCTCACTCGCGATCCCGCTGCACCCGTACGGCGCGCCCGTGTTCGCGGACCTGCGCGGCGACGGCCGGCCAGTGCTCATCGCCGGCGGCGCGAGCGGAGGGCTGATCTACTTCGAGCGCAGACAATAGCTGCCGGGTCAGCCGAATCGGAGAAGGACCCCGACCGCAATGGAGAGCATCGCGGCGATCACGCCGATTGTGCCGAGCAGGGCCTTCAAAACATACTCCTTGGTCGCGAAGTGCTTCATGTTGGTCGCGAAGTGCTCCATACGCTCTGAAATACGGGCCAACGTCTCACGAATGTCGGCGAGCTCGGCCTGGAGCTCGACCCGAGTGACCGGCGCAAAGGGATCAGTGTTAGGGTGTGGCATCTTCATGCGTGAGCATTACTGGCCTGGCAATGACCGCGCGAATCGACTCGGGACCGGTCACGGCGTTCCGAACAGCTTCACGAGCAACAATTCGAAACCCGGGAGCACGTCGCCGCCTCGCAGCACATCGCCGGATTCGAGGCGCTCGGGTTCGGCTCCGGCTCGATAGACGGTCACGACCTTTCGTTTCGGGTCGACCACCCAGACCAGGCGCGAACCGACGTCCAGATACTCGTTCACCTTCTCGAGCATCGCGCGCGGCCGGTCCGAGGGCGACAATACCTCGACCGCCAGGTCCGGCGCGATGCGCTGGTACGGGCCCCGATAACGCGGCCTCGCCGCTCGCTCGTTAGAGAGGAATGAGATGTCCGGCGCGCGCACGGTGTCCGGGTCACGGTAGAGGGCGAACCCCGTTTCCGTCAGTGTCAGCCCAAGCCCGTGCTCCTCGGCGAACTCGTCGATTCTCCGAATCAGCTTGGTGACGGTCCGCCCGTGCGGCAGTGCGGGCGGCGGCTCGCGGACCAATTGGCCACGGACCAGCTCGACCCTGTAATGCCCGTCCTCCGGCAGCCGCGCGAACTCCTCGACCGTCATCAGCCGGTTGCTCGATTTCGTGCGATTCTTGACCATCGCCGATCTCTCCGCTCGTTCTGTCGCGCCCGTACGTGTGCGTTCCGTACGCGTAAATTCGCGAGGCCCAAACGGCGTGGCCATAGCGAGATGGGACATCATCGCGCTCGAGCGCGACGTTCGACTCCCTGACGCCAACGAAGTACTGCACGTTCGCCGCGCATAGCGGCCCGCTCGCATTTACTATTGGGCCAGGTCCATGACGTCCTGAGCCTGCACCCTTCCTACTCGTCGTGCCGGCGCCTCATCGCGCTCTTTACCGCTAGGCTCGGGCGGACGGCGGCGGTGCCAGTCCGTCACCGCCTGGTACGCGGCGACGAGTGATAGCAATCGATCCTCGCCGAACGGCAGCCCACCGAGCAGTGCCCCGATCGGGCGAGGCTGGGCGGCCGCATCGTCGAAGCCGATCGGGAACGCGATCAGCGGCAGACCGATCATGTCGAACGGGAGGTGCGACGACTGGAAGACGACGTCGCATTCGGCGAACAGTTCCTCGAGCACGCGGCGCAGCAGCAGCAGCTTCGCGCGCTGGCCCTTCAGGTACACGTCCGCATCCATCAGCACGCCATTGATCCAAGGCGATAGCGAGACGCCGAAGCGACGGACGTCGGCGCGCAGATGCTCGAGGAACGGTTCGGTCCGCTCGGGCAGTCGCACGTTGTTGAACTGGCGGCCGGTCAGGGTCTCCCAGTCGCGCGGCGGGTCGACCTCGATCAGCGTGGCGCCCAGCCGCTCGAACGTTGCTAGCATGTTGGCACGCGCGGGGCCTTCGGCATCTTCGCCGTCGGCGTAGTCGGGCATCACGCCGATGCGGGTGGGCCAACGCAGCGTGACACGACCCGCGCGCTCGACCGGTTCGGCCGCGGCGGCGAGGTCGGGCACGGGCGGCAGGCCGAGCGTTCGCGGGTCGGCCGGGTCAGGACCGGCCATTGCATTGAGCATCAGGGCGGCGTCACGTGCGTCGCGCGCGAGCGGGCCCGGGTGGTCGCGCGTGTACGTGAGCGGGATCACGCCGCGCAGGGATACGCGGCCCATCGTCGGCTTGAGGCCGGTCAGACCCTGGGCGTTCGACGGGACGGTGATCGATCCGCCGGTCTGCGTGCCCGTGCTCGATGCGGCGAGCCGCGCCGCGACGGCGGTCGCGGATCCGCTCGACGAGCCGCCCGGTGACACGTCCGGGTCATCCGGTGCCCACGCGTTC
>JBOHRM010000650.1:0-4785 GCA_050732715.1 Longimicrobiales bacterium | reverse complement strand
GCTTGGTCCGCCCGGTCTTGTACGACGAGATGGCGTTGCGCAGTTGGTCGCTCGCGATGCCGATGTTGTTGTACGTGAACGCGTCCGTGAAGAAGCCAACGCCCTGGGCCGATGAGCCCTCCGTCCCGGCCTTGTAGACCCCCGCACCGCCCACCAGAACGAGGTCGCCGCCGCCGACCACGCCACGATAGGTCAGGTAGCCCTCGGCGCCGTAGTTCGTCACGTCAGCGGTCGCCTTCTGCGCCACGCCGTCGGGCAGGTTCGAGTTGTTCGTGGTCCGCGGAAGGTAGAAGCCGCGGTCGGTGCTCTCCTGGCTGAACTCGCCGTTCACCGTGGCGGTGAGATTCGGCGTCAGATCGAGCTCGAGATCCGATGCCGCGAAAAGCGTCGTCGTCGTGCTCTCATCCGTGATGGTCAGGAACGCGGCGGGGCTCATCATCACACGGTTGTACGAATACGCGTAGTCGCCATCTTCGTCGTAGACGGGAACGGTCGGGGCATACGCGTACGCCGCCTGAAGCATGTTGAACTTCTCCCCACCGCCGGCGTTCGAGCCCGTCGAGGCGTTGTCCCCCTCCATCCGCGTCGCGGCCACACGGACGCTCAGCCGAGAAGCGTCACCGAGCTGCTGATCGAGATTGACCCGGCCGGCGTACTTGTCCAACGCCGAGTTCGCCACGACGCCGTTCTCCGTGCGGTAGTTGAACGAGGCGTACGCCGTCGTGTTCGTCGAGCCGCCGCTGGCGGAGAGATTGTGCTCCATGATCCGCCCGTCACGCGTGACCATATCGAGCCAGTTCGTTCCCGTGCCCGCGGAAGCGATGTCTGCATCGGTGAAGAGCGGGACGTAAGCGGGAGCGCCGGCGGCGTCGTTCGTGCCGTAGGGAGCGAGGCCGTTGTCGTACAGATACTGGTCGTACGACAGCCTCCGCTGCTGCTCCATGAACTGTCGGCCGTTCATCAACGGCACGTAGTCATGTGTGTTGCGGCTGGAATAGTTGAATCCGTAACGCCACTGAACGGCGCCCGGCCGGCCCGACTTGGTCGTGATCAGCACCACCCCGTTCGCCGCGGCCGACCCGTAGATCGCCGCCGCGCTCGCGTCCTTCAGCACCGTCACCGATTCGATGTCCGTTGGGTTCAAATAGGCGAGCGGGTCGCGGTCGATGCCTCCGTAGAAGCCCACGTCGGCATCCTCGATGCCCGGGACCGACGAGCTGAACTCCGTGAGCGGTACGCCGTCCACCACGTATAGCGGCTGATTGTTGCCCTCCGGCGAGATCGCGCCGCGGATGTTGACGCCCACACCGCCGCCGGGCTGCGCCGTGCGCGTCGTCATGTTCAACCCCGGCGCCTTGCCCGACAGCATCTGGTTGATCGACGTCGTCGCCAGCGGCTGGAGGTCCTCGGCGGTCACCGTCGAGATCGCGCCCGTCACGTTGCGCCGGCTCTGCGTCGCGTAGCCGACCGCGACCACCTCCTCCAGTGCCAGCGCCTGCGCTGCCAGATCGAAGTCGACCGTCACCGTCTCACCCGCAGCAACGGTCACCCCACGCTCGCCCACCGCGTAGCCGATCATCGTGACCGAGACCGTGTGCGTCCCCGCAGGTACGCCCGCGATCTGATACCGGCCGTCTTCTCGGGTCGTCGCCGCGTGATCGCCGCCTACCGTCACCGACGCGCCCGAAAGCGGATTGCCTGCTTCACCACGGATGACTCCCGTCACCGTACCGGTCTGCTGCGCGGCGACCGGCCACGACGCCAGTGTCGCGGCGGCGAGCCACGCGGCACAGACAGCCGACCACCGAGTCTGAGCACGAGTTCGTCGTACCGCGCCCGCCGTGCACACCCTGAACCGACCGGGGATCGGAGATCGCTTGGCACACTCGTTTCGCACAGTCGCCTCCTCCCGCACCCGCGCGGGGATCGGTAGGTGAGTCCGTCCTTATCGACCGACTGGCGGCCCGCCCCTCACGCGTTCACAACGACCGAGCTCCCTGGGCCGGGGAGGCGAACGACCGAGGGTCCGTTCGATGCCGCAGTCATGAGCGATCTGAACTGTTCAAACGACAATATCAGCGTTCATATAGATCCTAACTTTCGGATTCGGTCGACGCAAGGGTTGCGTGATCATTTGTCGATAATCGAGATATTGTCGGACTCGGGGGCGGCGCCGCCGCCTCTGTCTTGTACGCCGTTGGCCTCGCGTTTAGTTTGGTTCAGGCAGTTCGAACCTGTTCGGAGCTAGCGGTAGCGTACGCTTTTTCGCGCCCCGACGCTTGATTGATCTCGGGATGAGCAAGGGCCAGGTAACGATCAGCGACGTGGCAGGTCGAGCGGGTGTCTCGAAGGCCACGGTCTCTGCGGTGTTGAACGACAAGGGCACGGTGCGTGATGCGACGCGCGACCGGGTGGTCGCCGCGATCCGGGCGCTGAACTACCGTCCGCGGAGCACGGTGGGTCTTCCGCGGGCGGGCGAGTGTCGGAGTCTCGGCCTTCTGATCAAGGAGGTCGACAACCCGTATTACTCGGAGATCGTGGCGGGCATCCGTGCGTACGGCCGGCAGCGCGGATATGCAGTGGTGGTGGCGAGCTCGGAAGGCGAAGCCGCCGCTGAGCAGGAAGCGACGGAACTGCTGCGGCGGCAGGGCGTGGCGGGTTTGGTGGTGACGCCCGTGTTGGATTCGGACGCGGACCTTTCACATCTGTTCGAGTTGAACCGGCGGAATTTTCCGTTCGTGCTGCTCGAGCAGATCCGTGGTCTTCGGGCGAGCCTGGTCGATGTCGAGAACGTCGAGGCGTCGCGATCGGCGGTCGAGCACCTGATCCAGCAGGGTCATACGCGAATCGTCCACTTCGCGGGTCCGTCGTACTCGATGCACTCGGAGGAGCGGATCGACGGCGTACATCGCGCGTTCAGCCGGTCGTCGCTGGTATTTTCCGACGACGCGATCGTCCCGGCGGGCGCGCACCTCGAGGATGGTTATCGAACCGGTCTCGCGTATTTCCGCGACCGCGACGGTCCGGACCGACCGACTGCCGTGACCTGTTACAACGACCTGGTTGCTCTCGGGCTGATCCGCGCGCTGACTGAGCTCGGGCTTACGGTACCGGCGGATGTCTCGGTCATCGGATTCGACAATCTGGCGATCCTCCCGTACATCGGGTTTCCGTTGACCACGGTGCATGTGCCGAAGGTGGAGATGGGGGAGCGTGCGACGGAGATGCTGATTCGCCGGATCGAGGCGCGCGAGGCGCTCCCGCCGGAACGTGTCTTCTTCGAGGCGATGCTGGTCGCTCGGGGGTCGACCCAGCCTCCGGGTGATGTTCGCCGTCCGTCGGGCGGCCGTTCGGCTCCGACGGCTCGGGCAGACGGCACCGCCGCATGAGCCCCGCCGGTCGGTCGGCGAGTGTGCGTGAGCGAGTCGAGACCGCATTCCTGACCCGTTTCGGCTCAGACCCCGAGATTTTGGTCAGGGCGCCGGGGCGCGTGAACCTGATCGGAGAGCACACGGATTACAACGACGGGTTCGTCCTGCCACTCGCCATCGACCGTGAGCTCTGGATCGCCTTGCGACCCCGTTCGGACGGCCGCGTGTCGGTGCACTCGCTGGAGCTCGGCGGGGCAGAGTTCTCGATGGACAGGTTGTCGCCTGACGGCGGCGGGTGGGTCGAGTACGTCAAGGGCGTCGCGTGGGCGTTGCGTGAGACCGGCCGTCCAATCTCGGGCTGGGAAGGCGTTCTGGGTTGTGACATCCCCATTGGCGCCGGCCTCTCGTCATCGGCCGCGTTGCAGATGGCGGTGCTCCGCGCGTTCGTGGCCCTCGGCGATGCGTCCTGGCACGCGACCGAAGCGGCACGGATCGGGCAGCGCGTGGCGAACCACTGGATCGGTGTCGGCTCGGGCATCATGGACGAACTGGTGATCGCGGCAGGGCGGCGCGATCACGCGCTCCTGATCGACTGCCGCAGTCTAGAGATCGAAGTCATTCCGCTGCCCTCGGAGGCCGCGCTCGTCGTGCTGGACACAGGAACCCGGCGAGGTCTGGTGGGATCGGCGTACAATGCGCGGCGCGCGCAATGCAGCGAGGGCGCGGCGTGGTTCGGCGTGCGCGCGCTACGCGATGTGGATCGGTTTCAGCTCGATGCGGCCGCAGGAAGGCTTGATTGCACGATCCACAGGCGCGCGCGTCACGTCATCACGGAGAACGAACGGACGCTCGAAGCGGCTCGTGCCTTGGTGTCGGGTGATCTCGGCAGCCTCGGTCGGCTCATGAACGAGAGCCATGTCAGCCTGCGGGACGATTTCGAGGTGAGTACGGAGACGCTGAATGCAGTCGTGGATCTCGCGCGCCGCCAGCCGGGTTGTCTGGGAGCGCGGATGACGGGTGCCGGGTTCGGTGGCTGCATCATCGCGTTGGTCGAGCGGGACTTGAGCCGCACCTTTGCCGACCGCGTCACGACGATGTGCCGAACCGCGCTCGGCATCGATCCACACGCGTACGCGTGTAGTGGAGTCGACGGCGTGAGTGTGGCGCAATCCGCCACGAGCTGACGGCGTGTGGCATGATCGAGAGGGAAGCAGGGCCGGATCCGGTTCGAACACGAAACCCCAAGGACGACACGCCATGAAAAGCATAGGAACGACGGGTCTGCTGTTCCTGGCCCTGCTGCTGATGGGGACGGCCCCGCTGCGCGGTCAGACCGTGGTGCGGGGGCAGGTGACTTCTGCGGAGACGCAGCAGCCGGTGGCCGGGGTGGATGTGAGCGTGCAGGGGGGAGCGC
>JBOHRM010000649.1:0-2678 GCA_050732715.1 Longimicrobiales bacterium | reverse complement strand
CGCCTCGGTAGATCTCGATGCCCTCGATCGATGACGGATGCACGTAGTCGTCGACGAGTGCCTGGCCTTCGCGATTCATGTGCACGCCGTCAATATAGACAGCCGGCGTACAGCCGCCGCCGCGCGTGATGAGCACCTCGTTCGACCGCGCGCCGATGCGGACGGATGGCACAGTGCGGAGCAGATCGCTGGTCTGGCTCGCGAATCGGCTTTCGATCTCCTCGCGCGTGATGATCGAACCCCATCCGCTCTTGCGCGACCATTCGACACGGTCGTAGTACTCGGCGAGCCGGCCGAACCGGCCCGGCCGTCTGGCGATGACGTGGAGCGGATTCATCGGGATCGCCTCGGTGCCCATGCTGAGCTCGACCTCGATCTCCTCGACGGAATCGATGTCGATGTCTCCGACGTCGGTGGTGGCGTAACCGATGTGCACGGCGCGGAGCACGTAAGTTCCGGCCGAGTCGAGATCGAGGCGGAACGCACCGGTGCTGTCCGTGACGGCGTTCTTCAGTGGTGTGTCCGTGCTGTCGCTCAGCGTGACCTCGACCCCCGAGATCCCTTGCCGCGTGTTCTCGTCGATGACGGTGCCGCGGATAAGTTGCGCGTGTGCAACGGCGGAGCCCGAGGCGATGAGGCCGGCGGCGACGGCGGCTAACGTGACGGTACGCATCATGTCTCTCCTGCGGCGGCGAGCGCCGCGGGTCACGTTCTGGTGTCTGACTATTCGACCGTTCGACGCGGACGCAGCGTTGGGAGCCGAGCTGCCGGGAGCCGCGGGAATCGCCGAATCAGTCACGGATGGATGGCCCCGGTTAGCGAAACGACGCAATGAGACGTTTCGTGTACGGCGAGGCTCTGATGATGTCGATCGACTGGTTAGGCCGAGGGCGGGAGTCGGTAGGCGCGGCGGCAGTCGGCGCAGCGCAGCTCGATGGCGGATGAGTCGAATCGCGTCGGTATCGGGCGCATGTGTCCTTCCGGGCATTCCGCGACTCGCGCCGGGTACTCGATGGTCTGGCCGTCGACGCTCTGACTCATGCGCGACGTAGCGCGCAGCTCCCATTCGTCGTCCGCCGCGTTGCGCACCTCGACGTGATGGCTCGGCCAGACCGCCGTAAGATCGCGGTCGACGAGCCGGATGTCGCCGCCCGGGCTCGCGACCCACTCGGCCGTGTACCAGCGGCCGGGCCGGAACCGCTTCCACGGCTCGCCACGCCGGCCGCGGCCCGCAACGACGCGCGCTCTCATGTAACTACACCTCAGACATCGGGTATGAACCGTGTCGAACATGGACCGCGGTAAGGGGGTCCGCAAGCGAATGGGAGTCGAGGAATGAACGAGATCAGGTGCACCCGTTGTGATCGGACCGGCGCTCAGCTCGCGCGGCCGCCCTTGCGAAGTGAGCTCGGGGAGCGAGTCTACACGTCGATTTGCAAGGCATGTTGGGATCAATGGCTCGCGTACCAGACCGCATTGATCAACCACAACGGGCTCGACGTCCGCGAGAAGCCCGCGCGCGAATTCCTCGCCGCGAACATGGAAGCGTACCTGTTCCGCACCGGCGACGCTGAGGAGATCGACACGTCGAAGCAGGGCTCGATCTCGTGGTGATCGCCACGCAATGCAGGTGAAGCTGGCGTTGCTCGCGGACTACGCGAACGTGACGGCCGAGGGCAAGCTCAACATCCTCGGCGTATTCGATCACATCAACGTGAACGACGTGCCGGCCGTGCATCCGCAAATGCATCTCATCCTACGCATCGAGGCGCACCCCGCGGAGCGGGACCGCACGCACAACGTCGAGATCCGTCTGCACGACCCGGATGGCCAGACGGTTTTCGAGGTCAAGGGCGACATCGTGCCACACGGCATGCCCGGCCAGACAATCGCGACGAATCAGATACTCACGCTCAACAATCTCCAGCTGGCCAAGACCGGCGGCTACACGTTCGTCGTCTTCGTCAACAATGATCTAAAGACCGAGGTCCCGCTGGGTGTCGAGATTGGCGCCCGCTCGGGAGGGCCGGAAGAGCCCGAAGAGGCCGAGTAGCCGCTCCCGCGGGCCGGCGTCCACGAAACGGGCTCGGCAATCGGCCGGGCCCTATTATCGCATGAGGTCGGGATATGCTGGAAACCATCAAACAACAGATCGCTGACGAGATCGACCGGCTCGTGGTCGAGCTCACGGAAACGCTGCCGCGGGCGATCCAGAAGGCGGCCGAGCACGGAGACCTCAGCGAAAACGCGGAATACAAGTACGCGCTCGAACGGCAGCAGTTCGTTCAAGCGCGGTTGAATCACTTGACGCAGCGAGCGCGCGAGCTGTCGCGCATTGACCCGGACACGATCCCGACGAACCGCGCGGGGTTCGGCTCGCGCGTGCGGCTGCGCGACGTTGAGTCGAGCGAAGAGGTCGAGTACACGATCGTATTTGGGGACTATATCGACCTCGAGGAGAGCCAGATCTCGATGGCCTCACCGATCGGCAGCGCGCTGATCGGGCGTTCGATCGGCGATGAAGTCAAGGTCAGCCTGCCGCGGGGTGACCGCACGTACTGCATCGTCGAGCTGGTCACGCTGCACGAGATGGTCGCCGACTAGAAGCGAGTTCCGAGTTCCGAGTTCCGAGTTCCGGGTTGCCCCGCCCGCCCAACCCATTTCGGGCGCTGTTGGTG
>JBOHRM010000648.1:0-2075 GCA_050732715.1 Longimicrobiales bacterium | reverse complement strand
ATCGAAATACCGGTGCTCCTCGAAGGCCAGTTCGACCTCACGCTCCAGGCGGATGCGCTCGATGAGGGTTCGGTCCCCTCCACCGTCGGGCGGCACTTCCGGCATGCCCACGCGCGCCCGGACCTCGTTCAACGCCGAGACCGCCTCCGTCGTGAGGCCCAGCTCGGCTGCCGCCTCCGCGTAGTTGAGCAGCACCTCGGCGTAGCGCATGAACTGCCACGAGTTGAATTGCTGCTCCCGGTCCGGCAAGAGGTCTTTGTCCACGAACTTCGCCAGATTGTATCCGGTCTTCGTCCCGTTCCAGTTCTGTACGTGACTCTCGCGCGTGTCGAGCCCCGGGCGCAGTGCCGCCTGGTCCGGCATCTCGAACCAGCCCGTCTGGATGACACCGACGGGATCGAGCTCATCGAGACCCGGCGGCCGCGGTCTCCACACGGCGCCGTTGTACAGGACGTTGGCGTAGAAGCGGGGGTCGCGGTTCGCGTAGGGATCGGCGGCATGCTCGGGGTCGTCCCAGCTGAATTCCGAGCCATCGGCCATCTCGTACGCATCCACGTGCTCCTGCAGCGGCGTGTCGCCCGACCAGGAGTTGTAGCCGTTCGGGCTCACCCACAATCCCTGGTTGTGGTCCTCGCCTCCGGACGACTCGAAGTACCGCGCCCAGATGGTACCGCTCGGGTTGTCCTTGGTGAAGAGGTCGTGGTATTCGTCGGACGTCGGCGCCGGCGCGAGACCGTACCGCTCCAGGTCCCTGACCGCCTGACAGGCGCTCGCGGCCGCCTGCCACCGCGCCGTCGGGTCACCTCCGGAATGGCCGGTCTCCGCCATGCCCGAGGGATTCAGCGCGAAGAGGTCGCTGGCGGCGTACACGAGCACCCGGCACTTCAACGCGAGCGCCGCCCCTTCCGTCGCCGCCCCGGGCCGCCGTCCTTCGGCCGTCAGCAGCCCGGCCGCGGCATCGAGGTCCGAGACGATGAAGTTGACGGTCTCCTCGAACGAGCCGCGGGGCACCTGGTACTGGTCCAGATCGGACCCCAGTTCGAAGACCTGCTCGATGACCGGGACACCGCCGTGGAGCCGCAGGAGATTGTGATAGAAGAAGGCGCGCAGGAAATAGGCCTCTCCCAGCATCGTCTCCCTCGTTTCCGCAGGCAGGACATCACCGGCCTCGACGTTCTGGAGCAGGGTGTTGAGATCCCTGACGCGGCCATACACGAGGTCCCATCGGTACGGGGTGATGACTTCTTCGTTGTTCCACGCCCAGAGACCCCGGTCGGTGGCCGTCATGGCCGAGAGGCGCATCGGGGCGTCTCCGTGCCCGTGGGTGTTCTTCGCCTCGTCCGCCAGCCCGGCGATCATCGGATCGCCGTAGCCGTACCCCGTGCCCGAATACACGTCGTTCAGGTAGCTTTCGGTCAGGGCCGGATCGCTCCAGACGGCATCGCTGCCGAGCTCGTCCGGGGGGTCGACGGTCAGGCTATCACACCCCGCGAACGGCAGCGAGCAGCCGGCGGCGATTGCGAAAGCGGGCGTAAAGTTTCTCATGGCTCGATCCCACGATTTGGATGTTTGCCTGTCGGGGGCTCAGAACCCCATCTGAAGCCCTACCATGAAGGCCCGCTCCGGGGGATACTCGTGCGCCGCCTGGTTGCGCAGCTCCGGATCGATGACCTTGAGCGGCGACCACGTGAGCAGGTTGCGCCCGGTCAGGTACACCTGCAAGGACTCCATTCCGCCGAGCGGCTGCAGCCACTCCTGGGGGAAAGTGTAGCCGATAGTGGCGGTCTTCAGACGGAGATACTTCGCATCCTGCAGGAAATACGTGTTATTGTTCGAGGCCCAGTACGGATCGACGCGGTTCCAGGCGCGGGGGCCTTCCGCATCCGGGTTCTCCGGCGTCCAGCGCCTGTCCGCATCCTCCTTGAAGTAGTTGCCGAACTCTCCGACGGCGCCCGATCGGACGTACTGCTGCACCTGGGTGGCGCCCTGGAGCATTGCGAACAGCTCGACCCGGCCGATCGTCGCACCGACGTTGAAGGCACCGATGATGTCCGGCGTACCGTTCTCGTCGAGGC